>JBILSW010000382.1:0-3752 GCA_044371895.1 Rubrivivax sp. | reverse complement strand
GCTTACCTGCGCCTGGGCAAGCTCACCCACTTGCCGGCATCGCCCTTCGTGCCGGCCAAGGCGCTGTCAGAGGGCCTGACACAGCATCGGATGTGCGGTCAAGTTCCACACGGAACGGCATAGAGCCACGAGCAGTTCCACGCCGAGTTCAAGACCGATCTGGACCTCAGCAGGCTGCCCTCGGGCAAGTTCGACACCAACTCGCTGGTGTGCGCCCTGGCCGCAGTGGCGATGACCATCCTGCGGCTGATGGGCCAGCAAGGGCTGTTGGGGCCCGACGCACCGGCGCGCCACGCGGCCAAGCGCCGGCGCATCTAGACGGTGATGCAAGAGTTGATCTACCGCGCGGGGCGGCTCATCGAGCACGGCCGGCGGTTCATCCTCGGGCTCGGCGGCAACGACCGCTCGGCCTGCGCCTTCATGCCGCTGCACCTTGAGCAAGTGTGCCGGGCCGAGACGGCCTGAAGCCCACAGGCCCACCTGATCCAACTCACGGATCCCGGAAATCGCCAACTCCGGGAGCTGCGGCATGGCTCGGGGTAGCGCGAAAAGGCCCACAAGCGCGATCGGCGAGGTCATGACAGCCGCCCCATGCACCACGGCAGCAGCGCTGCGGCCCCAAGTGGACGATGGACCGCGCTCGTCGATGCCATTGGCGCCAGCCAGGCTGTCGCGGGCTCTGGGGTCACGGATTCAGGATCACGAATGAGGAGCCGTCATCCGGCCGCACTCAACAGCCTTCGGGACATCGCCGGTGCCCCTTGGCGGCGCTGTCATGGGGCGCCGAACTGCGCGGGGCCGACTGCCCCATCCCAGCGCCGGCAAGGGGCACCGTCTGCCGCGACGCGCGATGCATCGACCGCGCGCGAGCCCAAAGCCGACCGACCCGCCAATGGCGGCCAGTAGACAGCCAGTCCCGCTACGCCACCCGGCCGAACCACAGCACGCTCAGGCCCGCCGCCACCACGCTCAGCAGCACGCTCAGCGCCGCGAACAGGGCGCTGACCTCGGTCTCCTTGCGCTCGACCACCATTCGCGAGCTCAGGCTCTCGTAGACCTTCTTGAGGTCGTCGGCGGTGCCGGCGTAGAAGTACTCGCCGTGCGTGAGCACGCTGACGTTCTTGAGCGTCTCCTCGTCGAGCCGCACGCGCATGCTCCAGCCCTCGAAGCCGATGATCTCGCCGCTGGTGGTGCCGATGCCCACGGTGTAGACGCGCACGCCGCGCTCGGCGGCCATCTTGGCGGCCTCCAGCGGGTCGGGTCCGGTGGTGCGCTGCCCGTCGGTCAGCATGATGATCGCCGCCGAGTTGTACGAGCCCGGCGGCACCGGCTTGAACGCCGGGGCGTCGGGCTTGCGGATGTCGTTGCTGCTGCCGGGGAAGTTGCGCTGCCCGGTGACGTGCTTGATCTCGATGCCATGCTCGGGGAACAGCGTGGCCAGGCTGAGGACGATGCCGCTGCCGGTGGCCGTGCCGCGCTGCAGCTGGAAGCGGTCTATGGCCGCCAGCACGTCGTCGCGGCTCACGGTGGGCGCCTGCACCACCGCCGCGGTGCCGGCGAACGACACCACGCCCACCTTAACCTCGCGCGGCAGGCCGTGCACGAAGGCCTTGGCTGCCTCCTGGCTGGCCACCAGGCGGTTGGGCTTGACGTCCTCGGCCCGCATGCTGCCCGAGACGTCCATGGCCAGGATGATGGTGCGCTCGGCCAGCGGCAGCGTGATCGTGGCCGTGGGCCGCGCCACCGCCAGCAGGCCTGCCGCCATGGCCAGCAGCAGCAGCGCCGGCGGCACGTGGCGGCGCCAGCCGGGCCCCCGGCCCATGGCCAGCTTCGCCACCTGCACGCTTGCCAGGCGCACCGTGGTCTTGCGCTTCCTGCGCAGCAGCCAAACGTACAGCAGCACCAGCAGCGGCAGCAGCACCAGCAGCCAGAGCATCGAAGGCCAGATGAAGGACATGGCGGTTGGCTCGGAAGGTGGGGTTCAAGCGGGCGGCACGGCGGCCGGCGCCGGCCGCGCGCGCTGCAGCGAGGCGGGGCCGCGCACGGGCGAGCCCCGGCGCGCACGCAGGCGGCGCAGGTCCGAAAGCCGCAGCAGCGCCTGCAGCAGGGCGTCGTCGGTGGCCAGCTCGATCACGTCGGCGCCCGAGCGGCCCAGCTGCGCGAACAGCTCGGCCTCCTGCTGCTCGGCGATGGCCGCATAGCGCTCGCGGAAGGCGGGGTCGGCGGCGTCGATGAACAGCTGCTCGCCGGTCTCGGCGTCTTCCACGGTGACCAGGCCCACGTCGGGCAGCGCCATCTCCATGGGGTCCCACAGGCGCACGGCCACGACCTCGTGGCGGCGGGCCAGGCGCGCCAGCGCGTCGGCCCAGCCCGGCGCCGAGATGAAGTCCGACACCACGAACACCAGCGAGCGCCGCGTCATCACACCGTCGGCCATCCGCAGCAGCTCGGCCAGCTGCGTGCCGGCCGGCCGCGCGCCCGGCGCCGCCTTGGCGCGCGGCATGCGCATTCGGGCCAGCAGTTCCAGCACGTGGGCGCGGCTGGTGCGCGGCGGCAGCACGGTGTCGACGCGCTCGCCGTACAGCACCGCGCCGGCACGGTTGCCGTGGCGCGTGATCACGCGCGCCAGCGTGGCCACGAAGCCGCTGGAGACCGCCCGCTTGGTGACGTCGCCGCTGCCGAAATCGACGCTGCCCGACAGGTCGAGCAGGAACCAGGCGGTCATGTCGCGGTCTTCGAGGAACTGGCGCACGTAGGGCGTCTGCAGCCGCGCCGTGACGTTCCAGTCGATGTGACGCACGTCGTCGTGCAACTGGTACTCGCGCAGGTCGGCGAGGTCGACGCCGCCGCCGCGGAAGAGGGTGCGGTAGTCGCCCTGCAGCAGGCCGTCCAGGCGGCGGATCACCGTCCACTCCAGCTGGCGGAGCAGGGCGTCGGCGTCGGTGGCCAGGGCGCTCATGGCCAGGCTCGTTCAGGCCTGCGGGTGGGTGAGCGGCTTGTCCGGGGCCGTCACCTTCCGCAGCACGTTTTCGATCAGGCCGTCGGCCGTGATGCCCTCTGCCAGCGCCTCGTAGCTGAGCACCACGCGGTGGCGCAGCACGTCGTGCACGAGGTCGGTGATGTCCTCGGGCAGCACGTAGCGGCGGCCGCGCATCAGCGCCAGCGCCTTGCCGCCCTCGACCAGCCCTATCGTGGCGCGCGGGCTGGCCCCGTAGGTGATGTACTTCGCGGCGTCGGGCAGGTCGTACCGGGCGGGGTTGCGGGTGGCGCCCACCAGCCTGACGGCGTACTGCATCAGGCTGGGGTCGCAGTAGACGGCGCGGCACTCGCGCTGCAGCGCCGCCAGCGCGTGCGTGTCGGTGACGGGGCCGATGTCCACGGGCTGGCCGGTCACGCGCTCGGCGATGACGAACTCCTCCTCCTCGGTGGGGTAGTCGACCAGCACTTTCATCATGAAGCGGTCCACCTGCGCCTCGGGCAGCGGGTAGGTGCCTTCGGTCTCGATGGGATTCTGCGTCGCCATCACCACGAAGGGGTCGGGCACCCGGTGCGTCTCGCCGGCGATCGTGACCTGCCGCTCCTGCATCACCTCGAGCAGCGCGCTCTGCACCTTGGCCGGCGCGCGGTTGATCTCGTCGGCCAGCAGCAGGTTGGCGAATACCGGGCCCAGGCTTGTGCCGAACTCGCCCGTCTTCTGGTTAAAGATGCGCGTGCCCACCAGGTCGGCCGGCACCAGGTCGGGCGTGAACTGG
>JBILSW010000381.1:0-3759 GCA_044371895.1 Rubrivivax sp. | reverse complement strand
CGCGCAGGCAGCGGCGCATGGGCGCGTTCACCTCGCTGCTGACCGCGAAGGCTTGCTCGAAGCGCGCCCCCAGCTCGGCGGCGAAGGCGGCGTCGCGCACCACCACGTTGGCCTCGAGGTTGAGCAGCAGGCTCAGCGGGTCGATGTTGCTGCTGCCCACGGTGGCCCAGTCGTCGTCGACGCGCGCCACCTTGGCGTGCAGGAAAGCGGGCGTGTACTCGTAGATCCGCACGCCGTGGCCGCGCAGCTCGTCGTACACCGCCTGTGCCGCGAGCGCGGCGATGCGGTAGTCGACCTTGCCCTGCAGCAGCAGCCGCACGCGCACGCCGCGCCGCGCCGCGCGCCGCAGCGCGCGCCGGAACCGGGTGCCGGGGTAGAAGTAGGGCACGGCAATGTCCACCGAGTGCCGGGCCTGCTGGATGGCATCGACGTAGCTGCGCTCGATGACGCGGCGCTGGCGCAGGTTGTCGCGCACCAGGAAGGCGGCGCGCACGGGTCGGTCGTCGTCGTCGCGGGCCGCGCCGTGCCGCAGCGTCGCCGGGCCGCGCAGCTGCTGCAGCAGGCCCAGCGTCTCGCCCACGGGATGGTCGCTGGCGGCGGCCACCCGGAACTCGCTGCGCCAGTGGCGCGCCAGGTGCGCGCGCGTCCACATGGCGCGCGCGGTGGCGTGGGCGTTGGCGGCCAGCGGGCCCTGCAGGGCCACGGCGAAGTCCAGGCGCGGCTGGTCGGTCCAGCCGTGGTTGAGATCATGCCGGTCGTCGATGAGGTTGATGCCGCCGACGAAGGCCACCAGCTCGCGGTCGCCGCGTTCGTCGCCGGCGTCCGCGCCGTCGGGCACGTCGCAGACGCACAGCTTCTGGTGCAGCCGCCGCAGCTGCCCGGGCTGCAGCCAGGACCACCAGCGGTCCAGCGGGCGGAACACCTCCAGCTGCACGGCGCTGCCGGCGAATCGCTTGCGCACCGCCGGCAGCGACTTGATGCTGCCGAAGCCGTCGACCACCACGCGCACCGCCACGCCCCGCGCGGCCGCGGCGATGAGTGCTTCGGCCACCGAGCGCGCCGCCGGGTCGTCGTGAAAGATGTAGGTGGCCAGCCACACCTCGTGCTGCGCCGCGGCGATGGCCTGCAGCATGCGCGGGAACAGCGCGTCGCCGCCCTGCAGCAGCGCGACGCGGTTGCCGCCCACGAAACGCGGCACCGGCACGCCGGCCAGGTCGCGCAGCGTGTCGCGCAGCCGCGGCTTCATGCCAGGGCCAGCTCGGCGATCAGCGGCAGGTGGTCCGACATGCGCGCCCAGGCCGTGCCGCGCGGCACCATGGTGGACGTGCAGGCCAGGCCGCGCAGGTAGAAGCGGTCGAGCGCGAACACCGGCGCCAGCGAGGGGAACGTGGCCTCGGGCCCGCCAGCCGGCGCGCGCGCGCGCCGCAGGCCGGTGGCGCGCATGGCGCTGTCGAGCCGCTCGCCCCAGTCGTTGAAGTCGCCGGCCACCACCAGCGGCGCGTCGGCTGGCACGTGGCGCTCGACGTAGCGGGCCAGGCGTTCGACCTGGCGTATGCGGCTGCGGTGCACGAGGCCGAAGTGCACGACGATGGCGTGCACGAGGGTGCCGGCCCAGACCACCGGCACGTGCAGCAAGCCGCGCTGCTCGAAGGGGTGATCGCTCACGTCGTGGTGACCGACGTCGCCCAGGGGCCAGCGCGCCAAGAGCGCGTTACCGTGCTCGCCGTGGCGCGTGACGGCGTTGCTGCGGTAGGCCACCTCGTAGCCCTCGGGCGCCAGGTATTCGGCCTGCCCCTCCTGCGGCCAGCCAAGGTGCGTGCGATCGAAGCGCCGCGCCTCGCGCGTGTGGAACAGCCGCACCTCCTGCAGGAACACCAGGTCGGCGTCGAAGGCCTCGACCGCCAGGCCCAAGTTGTGAATCTCCAGCCGCTTGCGCGGGCCCAGGCCACGCACGCCCTTGTGGATGTTGTAAGTGGCCACTCGCAACGCGCCGTGTCCGGTGTGCGGCGGCAGCAGCGTGGACTGCAGCGTCGAGTGCCCGGCAACGGGGCCGGCATGACGGGGTCTCATGCGCCGATCATCGCCCCTTCAGCGCGCCAGGCGGCCGGGCAGCGAGCGGATGGCCTCGGCGTTGCTGGGCGAAAAGCAGCGCTCCGCCGCCCGCTGCCAGGGCAGCCAGGCGTGGGCCGTGTGCTCGCGCGGATTCAGCACGGGGTCCACCGGGGCGGGCAGGCACAGGGCGAACCAGTGCTCGGTGTTGGTGCTGACGCCAGGTGCATAGCGGTGCCGCCAGTGCGGGTAGATCGTGTAGACGATCTCGTGCTGCCAGTCGCTGAGCACGCCGGCCTGCGCCGCGCCCAGGCCGGTCTCCTCGGCCACCTCGCGCCAGGCGGCATCGGCGGGCGGCTCGTCCTCGGCGTCGAGCGAGCCGGTCACGCTCTGCCAGAAGCCCGGGCGGTCGGCGCGCTCGATCAGCAGCACCTCCAGGGCCGGCGTGTGGATGACCACCAGCACCGAGCGCGGGATCTTGAACGGGCTCGCCTCGCTCATCGCGGCAGCGCCCGTCCCTCAGGCCGCCTGCGGGTTGCGCAGCCGGATGTGCAGCTCGCGCAGCTGCCCCTCGTCGACGTGGCTCGGCGCTCCGGTCAGCAGGCACTGCGCACGCTGCGTCTTGGGGAAGGCGATGACGTCGCGGATGCTCTCCGCGCCCGTCATCAGCGTGGCGATGCGGTCCAGGCCGAAGGCCAGGCCGCCGTGCGGCGGCGCGCCGTACTGCAGCGCGTCGAGCAGGAAGCCGAACTTCACGCGCTGCTCCTCGGGCGCGATATTCAGCGCCTCGAAGACGCGGGCCTGCACGTCGGCGCGATGGATGCGCACGCTGCCGCCGCCGATCTCACAGCCGTAGAGCACCATGTCGTAGGCCTTGGCCAGGCAGGCGCCGGGGTCGGTCTTCATCAGCTCGTCGTGGCCGTCCTTGGGCGCCGTGAACGGGTGATGCACGGCGTTCCAGCGCTTGCTGTCCTCGTCGAACTCGAACATCGGGAAGTCCACCACCCACAGCGGCTTCCAGCCCTCCTCGAACAGGCCGTGCTGGCGGCCGAACTCGCTGTGGCCGATCTTCAGGCGCAGCGCGCCGATGGCGTCGTTGACGACCTTGGCCCTGTCGGCGCCGAAGAACAGCAGGTCGCCGTTCCTGCAGCCCGTCCGCGCGATGACCTCGGCGATGGCGGCGTCGTGCAGGTTCTTCACGATCGGGCTCTGCAGGCCGTCTCGGCCCTTGCCGGCGTCGTTGACCTTGATCCACGCCAGGCCCTTGGCGCCGTAGATCTTGACGAACTCGGTGTAGGCGTCGATCTCGCCGCGGCTCATCTCCCCACCCTGGGGCACACGCAGCGCCACCACGCGCCCGCCAGGGTTGTTGGCCGGCCCGGAGAAGACCTTGAAGTCCACGTCCTTCATCACCGAGGTCAGCTCGGTGAACTCCAGCTTCACGCGCAGGTCCGGCTTGTCGGAGCCGTACTTGGCCATCGCGTCGGCGTAGCTCATCACCGGGTACACCGGCAGCTCCACCCCCATGGCGCGGCGGAAGACGTGGCGGATCATGGCCTCGGTGATGGCGCGGATCTCGTCTTCCTTCAGGAACGAGGTCTCGATGTCGATCTGCGTGAACTCGGGCTGGCGGTCGGCGCGCAGGTCCTCGTCGCGGAAGCACTTGGTGATCTGGTAGTAGCGGTCGAAGCCCGCCACCATCAGCAGCTG
>JBILSW010000379.1:0-3797 GCA_044371895.1 Rubrivivax sp. | reverse complement strand
CGCCGGCCAGCACCACGAGGCCGGTGTTGGTGAGGGTCTCGGCGGCCACGCGGCTGCGCGGGTCCTGCTTGAAGATGGCGTCGAGGATGGCGTCCGAGATCTGGTCGGCCACCTTGTCGGGATGGCCCTCGGAGACGCTTTCGGAGGTGAAGAGGAAGTCGTTCGCCACGGTGGGGCTCCTGCGTGAAAGGGTTGCTGAACCTGCGTCGTCGCTGTTCAGAGACCTTCCGGAACCTGCGGCGAACGCTTTAGCGGCTTTGGTTGGCAGGCCCGCGGCGACATGGCGCCCGGTGTGCCCTGCGCGGCCTCGGTATCCTTCGGCCGCGCTGATCGCCCCGCAAGTTGTCCTTTAACTCGGCGATCGATCGATGATACCGAACGCACCCGTGCCGCCCCCACTGATCGCCTGGCTCGCCCGCCGCCGCCTGCGGCATTTGCACGCCGTCGGTGCCGTGCTGGGCTGGGTGGCCTACCTCGCCTCGGGCGTCTATAGGCGGCGGCTGCGGGCCAACGCGGCGCGCGCCGGCGTGGCCACGGCCGACCGGCGGCGCTCGGTGGCCGAGGCCGGCAGGATGGTGATGGAGCTGCCTCGCCTGTGGCTGCGCCCGCACGACCAGCCCATCGCCGACCCGCTGGCCTGGCACGGTGCCGAGCTGATCGACGCTGCCCTGGCGCGCGGTCGAGGCCTCATGCTGCTGACGGCGCACCTGGGCAGCTTCGAGGTGGCGGCGCAGGCCTACGCCGGGCGCTGGGGCGCGCAGCGGCCCATGACGGCGCTGTACCGGCCGGCCCGCCAGCCGTGGCTGCGCGACGTGATGGAGCGCTCGCGCCACCGCCCCGGCCTGCTGACGGCGCCTGCCAGCCTGGCCGGCGTGCGCCAGCTGATGCGCGCGCTCAAGGCCGGCCAGACGCTGGGCATGCTGCCCGACCAGGTGCCGCCCGAGGGCCTGGGCGTATGGGCGCCGTTCTTCGGCGAGCCCGCGTACACGATGACCCTGGCGGCCCGGCTCGCGGCGCAGACCGGCTGCGAGCTGTTGCTGATGACGGTGCAGCGGCGGGCGCGCGGCGGCGGCTACGACATCCACGTGGCGCCGCTGCCCGAGCCCCTGCCGCCGCCAGGGCGCGGAGCCGGCCCCGATGCCGAGGCCGCCTGGACGCTGGCCGCCGCCACGGTGCTGAACCGTGCGATGGAGTGGCAGATCGGCCGACTGCCCAGCCAGTATCTGTGGGGCTACCACCGCTTCAAGCAGCCGCGCAGGCTGGAGGCCGGGGCGTGATCGGCAACGGCCTAGCGCGCGTCGTGCTGGCCCTGGTGTGGCTGCTGAGCGCGCTGCCCCTGGCGCTGCAGGCGCCCATCGGCCGTGGCGTGGGCCGGCTGATGCACGCGCTGGCCCGCGAGCGCCGCCACGTGGCGCACGCCAACCTGGCGCTGTGCCTGCCCGAGCTCGACGCCGCTGCGCGCGACGCGCTGGTGCGCGAGCAGTTCGCGCTGGCCGGCCGCAGCCTGCTCGAGCGTGGCCTGCTGTGGCACGCCTCGGCAGAGCGCCTGAAGCGCCTGATCCACGTCGACGGCGACGTCGGCTTCGCCGAGCGGCACCCGGGCCCGGTGATGTGGCTGGTGCCGCACTTCCTGGCGCTGGAGGTGGCCGGCGCGGCGACGCAGCTGTTCCAGCGCCGCATGGTCGTCGACGTCTACACGCCGCAGAGCGTCGCCGCGTTCGACGCCGCGCTGCTGAAGGGCCGTGGCCGCTTCGGCCGCGCCGAGTTCCTGCGGCGCGAGGACGGCGCGCGCGCCATCGTGCGCGCCATCCGCGGCGGGCGGGTGTTCTTCAACGCGCCCGACATGGACTTCGGCCTGCGCGACGCCGCGTTCGTGCCCTTCTTCGGCCAGCCGGCGGCCACGCTGCTGGCGCCCAGCCGGCTGGCGCGCAGCCTGGGGATGGCGGTGCAGCCCATCGTGGCCGAGATACTGCCCGGCGGGCAGGGCTACCGCGTGATCTTCGGCGAGCCCTGGACCGACTGGCCCACCGACGATCCCAAGGCCGACGCCGCGCGCATGAACGCCTTCATCGAGGCGCAGATCCGCCAGCGCCCGGCGCAGTACCTGTGGCTGCACAGGCGTTTCAAGGCCAGGCCGCCGGGGGCGCCGCCGGTGTACTGACACCACGCCCCGGGCGGGATAATCCCGCCCAACATGGCGACGCAGCGGCTGGCCTTCACCAAGATGCACGGCGCGGGCAACGACTTCGTCGTGCTCGACGCCACGCGCGCGCCGCTGGCGCTGTCGCCCCAGCAACTGCGCCACTTGGGCGACCGCCGCCTCGGGGTCGGCGCCGACCAGATCCTGGCCGTGGAAGCCAGCAGCACGCCGGGCGTGGACTTCCGCTACCGCATCTTCAACGGCGCCACCGGCGCCGAGGTGGAGCACTGCGGCAACGGCGCGCGCTGCTTCATGCGCTACGTGCACGAGCGCGGCCTGACGCAGGCGCGCCGCGTGAAGGTGGCCACCGTCAACCGCGTGCTCGAGCTGGTGCTCGAGGACGACGGTCGCGTCACGGTGGACATGGGCCGGCCGGTGTTCGCGCACGCGGAGCTGCCCTTCGACGCCAGCGGGCTCGCGGCTCAGCCCGAAGGCGCCTTCGAGCGCTGGTCGCTCGAAGGCGCCGAGCCCTGGCTGTGGGCGGTGCTGTCCATGGGCAACCCGCACGCCGTCACGCGCGTGGAAGACGTGACCACCGCGCCCGTGGCCACGGTGGGCCCGCGGGTGGAGCGGCACCCGCGCTTCGCGGCCGGGGTGAACGTGGGCTTCCTGCAGGTGCTGTCGCGAGCCGAGCTGCGGCTGCGCGTGCACGAGCGCGATGCCGGCGAGACGCTGGCCTGCGGCACCGGCGCCTGCGCCGCCGTGGTGGCGGGCGTGCGCCTGGGCTGGCTGGCCGGCGACGTCGAGGTGCACACGCGGGGCGGCCGCCTGCGCATCCGCTGGGACGGCGGCGCGGACGACGCCGTGCGCATGACCGGCCCCGCCGAGACCGTCTACCAAGGAGAGATCGCACTGTGAGTTCCACCAGCGGCCCCCTCGCCGGCATCACCGAGGCCGACATCGCCCACTACCTGGCCAACAACCCCGCCTTCTTCGAGCGCCACGCCGAGCTGCTGGCCAGCATCACGCTCACCAGCCCGCACGGCCAGCGCGCCGTGTCGCTTCAGGAACGGCAGATGGAAATGCTGCGCGAGCGCATCAAGGGCCTGGAACTGCGCATCGTGGACATGATCCGCCACGGCCAGGAGAACCTGGCCATCGCCGACCGCATCCACCGCACCACGCGCCGCCTGCTGCTGACCACCGACGCCACGCTGCTGCCCGTGCGCCTGGTGGAGACGCTCAAGCACGAGTTCCTCATCCCGCAGGCCGGCATCCGGCTGTGGGGCGTGGCCGCCGAGCACGCCGCCGAGCCCTGGGCGCAGGAGGCCAGCGACGACGTGCGCACCTTCGCGGCCAGCCTGACGCTGCCCTTCTGCGGCGCCAATGGCGGCTTCCAGGCCGCGCGCTGGCTGGGCGAGGGCCCCGTGGCCTCGCTGGCCATGCTGCCGCTGCGCCAGGGCCATGGCGACAAGGAAAGCTGCTTCGGCCTGCTGGTGCTGGGCTCGCCCGACCCCACGCGCTACGCGGCCGACATGGGCACCGACTTCCTCGCGCGCATCGCCGAGGTGGCCAGCGCGGCGCTGTCGCGGCTGCGCGTGCCAGCCGCGGCCTGACGCCCGCCTGCGGCCCATGGCCACGCCGTCATCGCCCGCGC
>JBILSW010000378.1:0-3812 GCA_044371895.1 Rubrivivax sp. | reverse complement strand
TACCAGGACCGGCTGGCCAACAGCGACCCCGTGACCGGCCTGCCCAACCGGCGCGTGCTCATGGAGCGCCTGCGCAACACCCTCGCTCAGGCCGGCGGCCGCAAGACCGGCCTGCTGCACGTAAGGCTGGACCGGCTGCAGCAGCTGCAGGCCACCCTGGGCCAGAGCGCGGGCGACGAACTGCTGCGCGCCGCCGCGCAGCGGCTGCGCAGCCGCACCCGGCGCGACGAAGACGGCGAGAGAGCCTCTCGGCGCGAGACCTCGCTGCTGTGCCGGCTGGAGGGCGACGAGTTCCTCGTGCTGCTGCCGGGCCTGGAGGATCCGGAGGTGTGCGTGGGTGTCGCGCGGCGGCTGCTGCAGTCCCTGGCCGAGCCGTTTCGCATCGGCATCGACCGCATCGGCGTGTCGCCCAGCGTCGGCATCGCGCTGGCGCCCGACGACGCCCAGACCTCCGAGGACCTGCTCGCGATCGCCGCGACGGCGGCGGCGCTGGCCTGCGCCAGCGGCCGCAACACCTACCGCTTCGGCTCGCGCCAGCGCAACCAGGCGGCCATGGAGCGGCTCAAGCTCGAGGCGGCGCTGCACCATGCGGTGGAGCGCCGCGAGCTGCGCCTGGTGTACCAGCCCAAGTACGACCCGCTGCAACGTCGCATCGTCGGCGTCGAGGCGCTGATGCGCTGGCAGCAGACCGAGCTGGGCCCGGTGTTCCCGGACCGCTTCATTCCCATCGCCGAGGAGACGGGCCTCATCGTGCCGATGGGCGAGTGGGCACTGCAGGAGGCCTGCGAACAGGGCGAGCGCTGGCTGCGCCAGGGGCTCGAGACGCTGAAGGTGGCCGTCAACGTGTCGGCCCAGCAGCTGGCCTCGGGCCAGCTGCCGGCCCTGGTGGCCGGTCTGCTGAAGCGGCATCCCTGCATGCGCGGCGCCCTGGTGCTGGAGCTGACGGAGGGCGTGCTGATCGACGCCAGCCCCGAGGTGAACGCGCAACTGCAGCAGTTCCGCGACCAGGGCGTGCAGCTGTCCATCGACGACTTCGGCACCGGCTATTCGTCGATGAACTACCTGCGGCAGTTCAGGCTCGACGAGATCAAGATCGACCGCTCCTTCGTCAAGGACCTGCCCGGGCAGCGCTCCGACCTGTCGATCGTGCGCGCCATGACCATGCTCGGCCACAGCCTGGGCATGCGCGTCGTCGCCGAGGGTGTCGAGACGGCCGAGCAGCTGGCCTGCCTGGCGGAGGTCGGCGTCGACCAGATCCAGGGCTACCTGATTGGCAAGCCCATGCACCCGGACGACCTGGCAGGCCGGGCGGCGGAGATCGCCGTCCGCGGCGCGGGCCAGCCGGTGCCGGCAGGCTGAACGGCCCCGTCGGCGCAAGGGCAGGGCCGAGCGGATCGGCCGCTCGCCCTGGGCCCGCGGGGTCCATGGTGGGATCACTACCATTCGCGGTCCGATCACGCGCAGCCGCGCACGGCGCCGAAAGGATTACGCGATGTCGCCCTTCACCTCCGCCAGCACTGCCGGGCCATCTTCTCGCCGCCGGACCCTGCTGGCCGCGGCGGCCGGTGCAACGCTGGGGCTGGTTGCCCCGGTGCAGGCGCAAACCCGGCCGGGCGCCACGGCCCGGGCGGTGCCGTCCGAACTGACGGCCTTCGGGCCCGCGGGCACCGGGTGGCGGCTGCAGGGCAGCGGCGTGCTGCGCTTCTTCGGCTTCAAGGCCTACGACGCCTACCTCTGGTCGTCGGGCGGCAACACCAACCCGCTGCTGGGGAACCTGCCCTTCGCGCTGGAGATCGAGTACAGCACTTCGCTGCGCGCCGAGGAGATCGTGAACGTGTCGCTGGTGGAAATGGCCCGCGTGCGGCGCCTGAGCGAAGAGCAGGTGAAGACCTGGAACCAGGAAATGCAGCGCAGCTTCCCGTCGGTCAAGCCGGGGGACCGGCTGCTCGGCGTGCAGGTGCCGGCGGCGGGAACCCGCTTCTTCCACAACGGACGTCTGGTCTCTGAGATCAACGACCCGGCGTTCGGCAACGCCTTCTTCGCCATCTGGCTGGACGAGCAGACCAAGCGGCCCGAACTGCGCCGCGACCTGCTGGGCACGGCCGCCGTGGCGCCGAACCCGCGGCCCTGAGGCGCACGCACCGTGGGGCACCGTTCCATGCCGAAGCGGGCCAAGTAGCCGGGAGCGCTCGAGGTGAAGCGCCTGGCGGCGGGCGTCTGGGCCTGCGGGCCCGTCTCCTCGGCCATCTTCAGGAACGGCGGGTCGGTGAGCTCGGTCGCGTCGGGGTTCTCGGTGGTGGGCAAGGCCGGCTGTTCAGCCAGCAATTGGGCCAGGCTCAGGATGCGGCAGCGCCCCAGGCCACCGGCACCGAACAGGTGCAGGAAGGGCAGGTCGTGCCCATCGCGGCAGGGCGGCAGGGCGGCAGGGCGGGCCGGGGTCGGCGGTCGGGGATGGCGACCGTCGCCGTGTAGGGCAGGTAGTCGCCCAGCAGCTCCTGCTGCTCGTCGGCAGTGAGCTTGAACTGGGGGTAGGCCAGCACGCGCACGACTTCGGCCACCGTGTCGCGGCTTGCCAGCGGCTGCAGCCGGCCGTCCTGCCACGCGCGGCGTACCTGGGCGGCCGGGCCTGCGGCAAACAGCAGGGCCGACACGACGATGTTGGTGTCGAGCACCACCCGCGGCCTGGCGGCCGCAGGGCCCCCCGGGGTGGGCCGGACGCGCCGCGGCGGGCGCATCGGCGTGGTGGGGCGCTCATGCGCGCTTGCGGCGCGGGCGGGCCGGGGCCTCGACGGCGGCCGCCATGGCCGGCGCAGCCGCAGCGCCGCGCGCCCAGGCCACGGCGTCGGCCACGTCGGCGTCGGTAAGCGACAGCTCGGCCAGCTTGGCACGCACGGCGTCGGCACGCTGGATGCGCACGGGAGTCAGCACGACCTGGCCGTTGCGCGTTTCCACCTCGAAGTACTCGGCTGGGCCCACGGCCTGCGTGCCGGCCTTGGGCAGCGTGAGCTGGTTCTTGCTGGTGATCTTGGCGAGCATCGCAGCTGCCTCCTTCAAGCAGGGAGTCCTTGCTTTGGCACCGTGCGCTCAGGCCGCGGGTTGCGACCACGGACGGTCGTTGAAGGCCTCGAGGGTCTGCAGCAGCTGGCCGTCGAAGATGCGGTCCAGGCGCTGGAAGTCACCCCCTCGATCTTGAGCAGCAGGTCTCGGTCGTCGAGGGCCTCGCGGTCGTTCAGGGTGTTGGCGCTGGTCTGGGCCTCTGTGCGATCGAGCCGGTCGCACGGCTGCGTGTTCCAGGGCTTGCCGCCCGGCGGATGTGGCCGACGATGCGGGCGGCGATGTCCTGCGTGGTCATCTTGCGCCAGCCGAAAGCCGCTCCGCTTTGGTGGGGTTCTCGATTGGAAAGCTGGGGCCAACACCCGGCGTGTCGCTTCATCGCTTACGGCCTGGCGGAGGCTGTGAGATTCGAACTCACGGACCGTTTGACCGGTCGGCTGTTTTCAAGACAGCTGGGTTAAGCCACTCCCCCAAGCCTCCGACGCCATGGGATTCTAGGTGCCGGGTCGGCGCGCCTGCGCGCAGGGCACATGCACGAGTTCGACCTGATCTCCGCGCACGCAGGCCGCGCTGAGCGCGCCACCCCACACGCAGCCGGTGTCCAGCGCCAGTATCGTGTGCTCCACGCGCAAGCCCAGCGTGCTCCAGTGGCCGAAGGCGATGCGCTCGCCGGCGCTGGCGCGGCCCGGCACCTCGAACCACGGCATCAGCCCCGGCGGGGCGGCGTCGGCGCCTTCCTTCACCTTGAAGTCCATGCT
>JBILSW010000377.1:0-3816 GCA_044371895.1 Rubrivivax sp. | reverse complement strand
GGATGTCGGCGGGGTCGTTCTGGCCGTCGCCGTCCAGCGTCACCACCCAGGGGTGGCGCGCGGCGCGCACGCCCTGCCACAGGGCCGTGCTCTGGCCGCAGGACTCCGCCAACCGCAGCACGCGCAAGCGCGGATGGCGCCGGGCGGCGCGGGCCAGCGCCAGCGCGGTGCCGTCGCGGCTGCCGTCGTCGACGTAGACGATCTCGAAATCCAGGTCGCGGCCCGCCAGTGCGGCATTGATCTCGGCCACCAGCGGCTCGATGCTGGCCTCTTCGTCGCGCACCGGCACCACCACCGACAGGCGGGCGTCGAACGCAGGGGCAGGGGCGGCGGTGTGCATGCTCGGCTGGGCTGGAACGAAGGGCTCAGTCTTGCGGCGCCACGGCGGCGCCCGTTGCGCCGCTTCAATCGACGGAGGGGGGCGCCACGGTCGGTGGGGCCGGCAGCGGCATGACGACGTCGATGGTGGTGCCGCCGCCCGGCGTGGGGGTGATGTCCAGGCTGCCGCTGCCGGCCCGCGCCCGCTCGCGCATGCCCAGCAGGCCGAAGCGCTCCGGCTGCCCGGGCGCGTCGGTCGGCTCGACAACGTGGCCCCGGCCATCGTCGCGGATGCGCAGGCGGATGCTGCCGTCGGGCTCGCTGCCCAGCCACACCTCCACGCTCAAGGCCCCGGAGTGGCGGCGCACGTTGTTCAGCGCCTCTTGTGCGATGCGGTACAGGCTGGCCGCCAGGCGCGGCGTCAGGCGGGCCTCGTCGGCGGCGGCCAGCCCGGCCATCTCGAACTCACAGTCGATGCCGGTGAGCTCGGTGAACTCGCGCGCCTGCCAGGCCAGCGCCGCGACCAGCCCGAGCTCGTCCAGCACCACAGGCCGCAGGTCCTGGATCATGCGCCGCGTGGCCGCGATGATGGAGCGCGCCGAGCGATCGATGCGGTCCAGGGCCAGACCACCGCGCCCGCCGGGGGGCATCTCCTGCCGCGCGAATCCCACCTCCATCGCGATCGCCGCCAGGCTCTGCTGCAGCTCGTCGTGCAGCTCGCGCGCGATGCGCAGCCGCTCCTGCTCCTGCACCTCGTCCAACGCCGCCACCAGCCGCCGCAGCTGCGCCTGCGAAGCCTCGAGCTCGGCGGCGATGCGGCGCAGCTCGGTGTTGTCGCGGATGCTGACGACGGCACCGGCCACCAGGCCGCCGCCGTTGCGGATGGGGGCGTAGCTGTGGCTGGCGATCCAGCGCGCGCCGCCGTCGGCACCCAGGCTGCGCAGGCCGATCTCGCGGCCGTGGCCGGTGTCGCCGCCCAGCGCGCAGGGCACCGGCCACTGCGCCAGCGGCAGCGGAGCGCCGGCCGCATCGGAAACCTCGAAGCGCTGCGCGTACTCGGCCACCGATCGCGGCACGTCGGCCTTGTCAGGAATGCGGTGCATCGCCAGGAAGGCGTCGTTGCAGTCGACGAAGTCGCCCTTCGCGTCGGTGATCAGCATCGCGTCGGCCATGCTCGCCAGCGCGGCAGCCAGCCGCGCCTGTGCGGAGCGCCGCAGCGTCTCGGCGCGGGCGCGCACCACGTCGGCCCGGACGCGCGCAGCGACGTCCTCGATGAGGGCCACCTCGTTGGCGGTCCAGGCGCGCGGGCGCGAGCAGTGCACGAAGTACACCGCCTGCAGCCCATGCCCCTGCCGCACGGGCACGCTGACTGCAGCCCCGACCTGCAGGCGCGCGTGGGCGGCCTTCTCGGCCGCGGTGAGGGTGGCATCGGCGGCGATGTCGGGGCGCACCTCGGTGCGGCCTTCGCGCATGGCCACGAGCAGGCCCGCGCCGAAGTCGTCGTAGCGGAAGCGGCCCTCGATGCCCGGCACCCCGGCGATGTAGCAGCGCCGGACATCGAGGTGCTCGCCGTCGCCATCGTCCTCGGCAAAGCCCGCGCGGGCAACCTGAAGGAACTCGCCGAGCAGCCGCGAGGCCTCGTACACGACGGCCGTCGCGTCGTCCAGCACGCGCAAGGCATCGGAAAGCCGAACGAGGAACTGCAGCCGTGCCTCGCGCGCGCGCAGCGCGTGCTCGGCGCGGTGGCGCGCGTCGATGTCCTGCACCACGCCCAGCACGCGCGCGGGCTGCCCGGCCGCGACGGGCAGCGCAATGGCCGAAAGTGCCACCCAGCGCTCCGCGCCGTCCTTGCGCAGCATGCGCATTTCCTGCCGGTACTCGGCCTGCCCGTCCAGCATGGCCTGCCAGCTTTCGGGGTCCAGCTGGTCCTCGGGGTGGGTCAGGTCGCCCGGGCCCATGGCGAGCAGCTCGTCGGGGAGATAACCGCTCATGTGGCACAGGCCCTCGTTCACGTCCACCAAGTGGCGCGTCGCGGCGTCAAACTGCACCAGGCCGATGTGGCTGAGCCGAAGGCTTGCCTCCAGCAGCAGCGGATCCGCAACCCGCGCGTCGGCCGCCCCGGCATCGGTGGCGGGCGGTGGCGCCTCGGCGGGCGTGGCAGATGGGAAGGGGTCGGACACGGTGCTCACTGAAGGGGCGCTGGGGCAGGAGGGGGCAAACTGGCCGGGCCGGGCCTTGGTCCGTGACCTTTTCAAGGCACCCGGGCCCACCGGCTGCCTGCCCGGCGGGTGCCGTGGACTCACACGGTGAGCTTACAGGCAAGCTGTGCGGCAGCCATCCGCATCGTTTACCGACATGCAAATTGAGTGGCTTCGATGGAACCGGCCGTCCCTAGAAGCGGTAGTGCGCGCCAAGGGTCAGCAGGTCGACGGACACCTTTTCTTCCAGGAAGCGCACCCGGAAGCGCTCGTAGTCCAGCCGCGCCACCCAGTTCGGCGCGAGCTCGTAGCTCGCACCCAGGCCCCAGGCACCCCGGGTGTGGCGCTCCGCGGCCGACGCACTGCCGAGCACGGACGAACGGGCGTCGAGCTTGATGCGCGCCGAGACCACGCCGAGCTTGGCGTAGAACGACGCCCCATTCACCGGCGCGGCCAGCACGCCCCACAGGCCCAGGCCCTGCCCCTTGAAGTCGCCACCGATGCTGCCCAGCTCGGAGTCCGAGCCAGTCACAGTGGCCTTGCCCTGGTCGTAGAAGGCGGCCTCCAGCGCCAGGTTGGGCGTGAACTGGTAGCCGCCGAACAGGCGGTACGCCGTGCCGGTCTTGTCGCAGGTGTCGGCGCCGGTGCAGTCGAACTTGGCGCGGGACTGGCCGACCCCGAGACCGACATAGCCCTGGGCCGAGGCGGCGCCGGTCAGGGCCGCCGCCGCACAGGCGGCGGCGATGCGCTTGGTGGATGGGGACACAGATGCTCTCCAGCAATGGGGTTGGGAGTTCCAGTCTGGCCGTGCCGCCGGCTGCCGCGTTGAGTGCGCGCAATCGGCTTCCGGTCCTGCGTTTGCAGGCTTGCGCCGACTCAACGGCGGGCCCGGGCTGGCCCGTCAAGGTGCCGCTGCCGGCCCGGCGCCACAGCGGAGAGCCCCATGCACGACATCAGCCAGCCCATCAGCCACGACGTCCTGCAGGACACCTACCTCCAGCCCGCCGAGTCCACCCGGGACGACGTGCGCGGCCGCATCGCCCGCGCGCTGGCCGAGGCCGAGCCCCCGGGGCAGCGGGCCGAGTGGGCGGCGCGCTTCCTGAAGGTCCAGCGCGATGGCTTCGTGCCCGCTGGACGCGTCGCCGCCTACGCCGGCACGCCAGTGCGCGGCACCATGGCCAGCTGCTTCGTGCAGCCGCTGGCCGACTCCATTCGCCACCCGGTGGGCGACGTGCCCTCCATCTACGCCGCACTGGGAGAGGCTGCCGAGACGCTGCGCATGGGCGGCGGCGTGGGCATC
>JBILSW010000376.1:0-3825 GCA_044371895.1 Rubrivivax sp. | reverse complement strand
GGCAGTGGCCGCCAGCCTGCGGCGAACAGGTCTGCCAGCAGCGTGGGCGGCAGCGCGATCGTCGACTCGTGCTGCCCGTGACCCACTCGGGTCTTGGCGCTCCGGGCGGCGTCGTTGATCGCATCGCTGACGGCATCGGCCAGCGGGCGCACGTGGTGCGCGTGCGGTGCGAGCGCGCGCTCGAGCTGTTCCGACTCGTCATCGGTGGCTGTGGCCAGCCAGGTGATGAACGTTGACCAGAAGAGCTTGCGGTGGGTGCAGGCGCCATGCAGCGCCTGGAAGGTCTCGCGCTGCGGACCGTGGCCTGCAGGTGAAGGAACCAGAGTGAGGGTGGGCTTCATGGGGTCTCCAGATGCCTGCGGCAGATGCCGAGGCAGCAGACGACGCGGCAGACGCCCGCCCAGCGGCGAGCGTGTCCGCGTGGGTGGATGAAGGGGCTGAACCTGGGATGCACGAGGCATCCCAGGGGTCAGCGAAGGCTGCGCTTGAAGTCAGCGAGTGAGATCAGCGCAGGAGCCAGATCAACGAGAAAGCCAGGGCCAGCACCACCGGAGTGGGGTTGGACTCGATGGCCGAGTTGAACGAGGCGAAGAAGCCCTTGACGGACTTCAAGGCGCCCCGTGCACCGCGCGACTGCTCGCGGGCGCGTTCCAAAGCCGACTGCATCTCGGCATAGGCGATGGCACGGCGCTTCAGCGTGAGCTTGGCGCGCAGGAACAGACCGTGGAGGTCCATTTCCTTGTTGTCGAGCAGCTTGGGGTTTTCGACGAAGTGATCGACGATGGTCTTCGCGGTGGCGAAGTCGTCGATGTTCTCGGCGAAGTACTCCCAGACTTCGACGGTCTCGCCAGAGTTGCCGATGGCGACCGACTGACCGTTGCCGTGGATCTCAGCAGCCGAGGCTGCAGGAATGCTGTCATGGTTCATGGCGTACGTCCTCGAAGAAGCTGAGGACGCACCAAGCCCCGGCGGGGATGGATGACATCCCCATGGGGTTGATGAACAGAACTCCAGTGGCCTTGGATCAAGCGATCCTCTGGTCACCACCGCTGTCACAGGAGCCTGGCGGTGTTGGGCATGCCGTACGTGGCACAGACGGACCGAAGCTGTCGGTCGGGCAGTAGAGATTCGCGCAGCAGTGAATCGGGCAGCAAAGAACGAGTTCTGCAAGCGCTCGCCGGGCCTGGCACGAGGCAGGGCTGCGGGAGCACTTGAAGAACCCGGCAGGACCTGGTGGAACCAGGTCCGGCTTGGGGCGGTGTCTTCACGGCGGGCTTCAGAAGCCCGCTTGCGCGATGGTCAGGCGAACCTGCATCACGCGCTCGATGTCCCATTCGGTGGGCCGCTGGAGGCGGCGACCGATCAGGTGGTACCAGCGAGCCAGCGCGAAAGGGACGCCGGCTGCGGCCATGCGCTCCGGAGAGGCATCGTCGTGGATGGATTGGGTGTGCTGCGTTGCAGCCATGGTGCGCTCCTGACTGGACGGGCGACATTGCCCCCGGAACGCGCCAACGCGCGCTCTGGGGGCAATGCCACTCGGGTCAGGTGACCAAACTCCTCGGCGACCGGATCAGTGATCCAGCCGCCGCACCGTTTTGCAGGAGCCTGCCGGTGTCAGGGCGTGCCGTGCGTGGCACCGTCGGACCGAAGCTGTCGGTCGGGCAGAAAGCGATGGAATTCTGTTCTTCAAGCCCTCATCACGCAAGTGCCGACACAAGTGTCCCGACCAACGCTCCAAGGGCTTGAAGAACCCGGCCGTTGGCCGGGGGAGGGACGTCACGCTTGCTGGCCCTGTAGGGCCAGAGCGCAACAAACGGTTGACCAAGGGTGGCCATGGGTGACCAGGGGAGGCCTCGGCCGAAGGGCTTCAGTCACGCGGCCTGAGCCATTGCGAGTCCGACAGCCGCATCGCGTAGGACAGCCTGTCGGCGACCTTGGGATTGGCACGCAGCGCTTCGAGGATGGTTTCGCCCTCGAAGTGCTCCAGCGCAGCGACATGGGTTGCAGCCTTACCGCGGTCGGGCAGACCATAGCGCTCGAAGAGCGCCTCGAACCGCTGTCCGCCCTTGTCGAAGTAGCAGTGCACCTCCTGCTCGGGCATCTTGTCCATGGCCAGCACGTTCAGCACGTCCTGGTGGAACTGGCTGTCCAGCAGCCTCAGGTCGGTGAGATCGACCCGGAAGCGATGCCCGTTGTAGAGCGAGGCAAGCACAGACACGATGACGCGGCTGCCACCGGTGCTGTGTTGCTCGGCGAAGGCGAACAGGCGCTTGAGCGACTGGACGCCCCGAGCCTTCCGGTCGTCTTCGGCCCGCTGCTCGATCGCCTGGACAACGTCCCACTTGGACTCGCCAGTGCGGAACTCGTCGACCATCGCGTTGAAGGCATCCAGCCGCGCCATGGGCACGGTCAGGGTGACTTTGCAGTCCCGATCGTCGATCGGCTGTGGTGTGTTCATGTTGACCTCGTGAAAGTGAAGGACTGAGTGAGCTGGGATTGAAGGGGTACGCCCGGACTCACCGGAGCGCAGGGTGCGAATCGGATGCGGGCCTGGTGCTCCCCGGAACAAGAGGGCCCGCGCTGTGCAGAAGGGCAGCGATCTCCTCCGAGAGCGCCGCCGTGGCCGGTAGCCGCTCAAGGTGGATGCGCTGCAGCAGAGTGAGAGACGCTGCGGCCAGGTCGGCCGTCAGCGCCATGGAGATCAACTGCTGCCGTGCGGTCTCCCGACCTTCCGGGATGCCGGTGTGCAGCAGGTGGGCCAGACCGGGCAAGGCCAGTCGCCAGCCGCCAGGCTGCAGGCTCACGTAGGCGATCGCCTCGCCGAGCATCGGCAGGGGCACGCTCATGCCGTGCTCCGTTGAGGGCTGGTCCGGCGAATGCCTGCGGCCTCGAGCAGCCTTTCGGCTTCGCCCACAGCCGCAGGTTCGTGGATCAAGTCCTCACTCAGAAGCCTGTTGAGCAGCGCAACCGATCCGGCGGCCAGGTCCGCGGCGCGGGCCATAGACCGGACCTGATCGATTGCCATGCGACGGCCTTCAGGTGTGCCGTCCTGGACCAGGGTCATGAGCACCGTGACGGCTTGCGACCAACTCTCCGGGCCGATGCTGATGTACAGCGGCTCGGAGATCGTCGGGGCTGCCGTTGCGGCTGAGGCTGGAGATGCTTCGTTGGAAGCATCGATGGGGCTAGGCGCCGAGGAACCCGGCGTGTTCAATGGATTCATGGGTTTTCCTCGGTGGGATCAGGGCGTGAGGCGCTGGGTCCAGCTGCCGCTGGCCAGCGCGTGGGCCGCTTGCGAGTGCTCGGGCCAATACTCAACCGACTCACGGCTGCAGGGCCCCTCGTCGTCGTACGTACCCAAGTAGTAGCCGGCCCGCGTGGAGCAGACCTGCAGGGGAAGCTTCACTCCGGTGCAGGCCAGCGCAAGCCGGCCGAACGGAGCTTCGGACTGAGCAGCCTGCGGCTGCTGGCCAAGCTGTCCGGTCGAGGCAGACACGGTGGTGTCGAGGACGTTCATCAAAGCTCTCCTTCGTGTGGCTGAACAGGAAGGGGAAGCGCCCCAGCGGGGCTTGCAACCCCGGTGGGTGGAACGGAACAAGGCAACCCCAGCTTCTTGTTGAAGCCCCGAGCCCTTGCAGGGGCCAGCTCGGGTTGACACAGAGAAAGCAGCTCGCGGCTTGGGGCCAACGAACCAGGGCGCACCTTGACGCGGTGCCTTCGGATCGAGACGAGCTCGGTCAACGGGGAACTCCTCGGGTTGTTCAAGACCCCGAGCTGCGGCTGCAGCTGTGAGGCTTGAAGAACCCGGCCCGAGTGGGCCGTGTT
>JBILSW010000375.1:0-3840 GCA_044371895.1 Rubrivivax sp. | reverse complement strand
GCATCCTGAGCAACGGCCGCACGGTCCCGGCCTTCGGCATGGCCGGCGGGCTGCCCGGCGCCCTGGGCGTCAACCGCGTCGAGCGCGCCGACGGCCGCGTCGAGACACTGGCCCACATCGGGCAGGTCGAGATGCAGCCGGGCGACGTGTTCGTGGTCGAGACGCCGGGCGGCGGGGGCTGGGGCAAGCCCACATGAGGCCCGTCAACTGCTCTGCCCACCGCCCTGAGCTTCCACGATGCCCGACACCCTGCCCACCCTGCTCGTCACAGGCTTCGAGCCCTTCGGCGGCGACACCGTCAACCCGTCGGAACTCGTCGCGGCAGCGCTGCACGGCAGCGTGGTCGAGGCCCGCGGGCGGCGCGCGCGCGTCGTCGCGCAGCGCCTGCCCTGCGCCTTTGGCGACGCACGCTGCCGCCTGGCCGCCGCCATGGACGAGTGGCGGCCCGTGGCCGTGCTCTCGCTGGGCCTGGCGGCGGGCCGCGCCGGCCTGACGCCCGAGCGCGTGGCCGTCAACCTGGCCGACGCGCGCATCGCCGACAACGCCGGCGAGCAGCCTGCCGACCAGCCGGTGGTGCCGCAGGGCCCGGCGGCCTACTTCACGACGCTGCCGGCGAAGGCCATGGTGGCCGCCATGCGCGCGGCGGGCGCCCCGGCCGAGCTGTCGCTCAGCGCCGGCAGCTTCGTGTGCAACGAGCTGTTCTACGGTCTCATGCACCACCTGGCAGCGGCCGGCCGGGCAGCCTGCCGCGGCGGCTTCATGCACCTGCCGCTGCTGCCAGCGCAGGCCGCCGGGCCGGCCGGCCTGCGGCCGAGCGTGGCGCTGGACCTGCAGGTGGCCGCCACGGCCGCCGCGCTGCAGGCCGTGCTGGCGCACGAGCACGACATCGATGCCCCCGGCGGCAGCATCGCCTGACGACGCACCCGGCCGCCGCTACACCGCGCCGGCGCGGCGCAGCGTGTCCAGTACCGGACGGCGCAGCACCTCGCGCAGGCCCCACCAGCCGGCCAGCAGCGCCAGCACCGCGCCGGCCACCGCGCCGGCCAGCGGCACCCAGGGAGACGGGTTCCAGCTGAACTCGAAGGCATAGCGCGCCAGCAGCCAACCCACGACCACGGCCGCCACGCTGGCCAGGAAGCCGGCCAGCGCGCCCACGCCCAGCACCTCGGCCCGCTGCACCTGCGCCAGCAGCCGGCCGCTGGCGCCCATGGCACGCATCATCGCGAACTCGCGCGAGCGCGCCTCGCGCGTGGCCGTGACGGCCGCGAACAGCACCACCAGACCCGCCAGCAGCGTGAAGCCGAACAGGAACTCGACCGCGCGGATGACCTGGTCGAGCACGCGCTGCACCTGCGCCACGCTGGCCGAGACGTCGATGGTGGTGATGTTGGGGAAGTCGCGCGCCAGCCGGTTGTCGAAGCTGGGCTGACCGCCAGTCGCAGCTTGCGGCACCGGCGCGCGGAAGGCACTGATGTAGCTCACCGGCACGCCGTCGCCCATCTGCGCCCGCGGGAAGATGACGAAGAAGTTGACGCGCATCGAGCCCCAGTCCACCTTGCGCAGGCTGGTGATGCGGCCCTCGACCACGAGGCCGGCCAGGTCGAAGGCCAGGCGGTCGCCGAGCTTGAGGCCCAGCTCCTGGGCCAGGCCCTCTTCCACGCTCAGCGCGTCGGCCTCGTCGGGCGTCCAGCGGCCGGCCACGACCGGGTTCTTCGGTGGCAGCTCCGCCGTGTGCGTGAGGTTGAACTCGCGCTCCACCAGCCGCGCGGCGCGCTCGCCCGCGAAGTCGTCCGACTTCACCGAGGTGCCGTTGATGGCGACCAGCCGGCCGCGGATCATGGGATACCAGTCGTAGCTGGCCACGCCGGCCTCGGCCAGGCGCTCGCGGAAGGGCTGCGCCTGCTCGGGCTGCAGGTTGATGACGAAGCGGTTGGGGGCATCGGGCGGCGTAGCCTGGCGCCACGAGCCGATGAGGTCGGTGCGCAGCAGCACCAGCAGCACCAGCGCCAGCAGGCCGACGCTGAGCGCACTGACCTGCAGCACCGCGAAGGCCGGGCGCGCGGCGATCTGCCGCGTGGCGAGAACGAGCCAGCGCGGCGCGCGGCTTTCGGGCACCGAGCGCTTCAGCAGCGTCACCGCTGCCCAGCTCAGGCCCGCGAACAGCGCGATGGCGCCGAGGAAGCCGCCCACCGCGATGAGGCCCAGCGTCAGGTCCGACGACACCGCCAGCAGCAGCGCCACGAAGCCCCCGGTGCCCGCCAGCAGCACGCCCAGCGAGCTGGCCTTGATCCCGCCGACGTCGCGCCGGATCACGCGCAGCGGCGGCACGCGCGCCAGCTGCAGCACCGGCGGCAGGCCGAAGCCCATCAGCAGCGTCATGCCCACGCCCAGGCCGAAGAGGGCCGGCCACGGCGACGGCGGCGGCAGCTGCGCGTCCACCAGCCCGGCCAGCAGCCACACGAACACGTTGTGCACCAGCAGGCCCAGCAGCACCCCCGCCAGGCTGGCCAGCAGCCCCACGAGACCGAACTCCAGCGTGTAGGCACCGGCGATGCGGCGCTGGCTCTGCCCGAGCACGCGCAGCATCGCGCAGTCGTCGAGGTGACGGCTGGCGAAGTCGCGCGCTGCAATGCCCACGGCCACCGCCGACAGCAGCGCCGCCAGCAGCGCCACCAGGTTGAGGAACTTCTCGGCGCGGCCCAGAGTGCGCTGCATGTCGGGGCGACCGCTGTCCAGGCTCTCGACGCGCACGCCGCGCAGCGGCGCGGACTTGATGTGCTGCTCGGCCCAGGCCGCGAACTCGCGCACCGCGGCGTCGCCCTGCGCGATGGGGGCGCCCTCGCGCGCGGCCACGGCCAGGCGATAGCCGACGCGGCTGCCGGGCTGGACAAGGCCGGTGGCCGGCAGATCGGCCTCGGCGATCATCACGCGGGGCGAGAAGGTCGAGAAGCCGGCGCCGCGGTCGGGCTCGATGACGATGACCTTGTCGATGCGCAGCCGGACGTCGCCCAGCAGCAGCGGGTCGCCGACCTTAAGGCCCAGCGCGTCGAGCAGGCCGGCGTCGACCCAGGTGCTGCCCGGAGCGGGCGCGGCGGCCACGGTCTGGGTGGAGCCACCGGGGGTGTCGGCCAGCTGCAGGCGGCCACGCAGCGGGTAGCTCGCACTGACCGCCTTCACCGACACCAGGCGCGACTGGCCGCCCTGCTCGTCGGACGCACGGGCCATGCTCGGGAAGCTGGCGCTGGTGCTGGTGCGCAGGCCCAGCTCGGCGGCCTTGGCGGCCATCTCGGGCGGCGCGGGGTGGTCGCTGCCGACGACCGCGTCGCCGCCCAGCAGCTGGCGCGCGTCGCGCTGCAGGCCGTTGCTCAGGCGGTCGGCAAAGAAACCCACGGCGGTGAGCGCGGCCACGGCCAGCATCACGGCCACGGCCAGCAGGCGCAGCTCGCCGGCGCGGAAGTCGCGCAGCGCCTGGCGCCAGGCCAGGCTGCGCAGGGACGGCGGACGGGGGCTCGGGGTCGGCGCGGGTGCAGTCATTGCGCGATGATCCCGCATCGGCCCGGCCGCTGCTGGCGCGGCGCGGAAACGAACCCAGGCGTCAGCGGCTTTGAACGGTCGCCGCCACGACATCCGGCCCAATCGCCGCATGGATATGCCGACCCTCCCGCCCGTCTTCCTGTCGCATGGCTCGCCGATGACGGCTCTGGAGCCGCGCGAGGCCGGCCGCTGGTGGCGCGCGCTTGGCGAGCAGCTGGCCGCCAGGGGCGCGCGGCCGCGGGCGGTGCTGGTGGCCTCGGCCCACAGCCTGACCCGCGAGCCCGTGCTGCTGGGCGCCCCTCGCCA
>JBILSW010000374.1:0-3846 GCA_044371895.1 Rubrivivax sp. | reverse complement strand
CTGCCCACGTCGAGGCGCGTCACGCCGCGCGGCGTGGGCAGCGCCACCGGGCCGGCCACCAGCGTGACGGCCGCGCCAGCCTCGGCCGCCGCGCGCGCGATGGCGAAGCCCATCTTGCCGCTGCTGCGGTTGGTGATGCCGCGTACGGGGTCGATGGCCTCGAAGGTGGGCCCGGCCGTCACCAGCACGCGGCGGCCGGCCAGCAGCTTGGGCTGGAAGAAGGCCACGAGCTCGTCGCGCAACTCCGCGGCCTCGAGCATGCGGCCGTCGCCGACCTCGCCGCAGGCCTGGTCGCCGGCGGTCGGCCCCAGAACGGTCGCGCCGTCGGCGCGCACCTGTGCAACGTTGCGCTGCGTGGCCGGGTGCGACCACATCTCGCGGTTCATCGCCGGGGCCAGCAGCAGCGGGCAGCGCTCGCGCGGGCGCGCCAGGCACAGCAGCGACAGGATCTCGCCGGCCCGCCCCTGCGCCAGCTGCGCGATGAAGTCGGCGCTGGCTGGCGCCACCAGCACGGCGTCGGCCTCGCGCGTGAGGTTGATGTGCGGCATGGCGTTGGGCGCGCGCAGGTCCCATTGCGAGGTGACCACCGGCCGCCCGGTGAGCGCCTGCATCGTGGACGGCGTGATGAACTGCGCCGCGGCCTCCGTCATCACCACCTGCATGGTGGCGCCCTCGCGCTGCAGTTCGCGCGCCAGCTCGGCCGCCTTGTAGCAGGCCACGCCACCGGACAGGCCCAGCACGAGGTGGCGGCCGGCGAGATCGCCGCCTGGGGGTTCGGACTCGGACGACATGACGTGCGACTCTAGACCACCGCGCCGTGGCACTTCTTGAACTTGCGGCCGCTGCCGCACGGGCAGGGGTCGTTCCGGCCAGGCTGCTTCTCGACCCGCCGCGTGCCGGGCATCGGCGCGTGGTCGAGCCAGAACAGTCGCAGGTCCTGTGCGGCGAACAACGCGCGGTCGATCACGGCCTCGCGCGGGGTGGGCGGCGCGTCGCCCGGGGCCGGGGGCACCTCGGCGTCGTCGGGCGTGGGCTGCAACAGCGCCTCGATATCGCCCAGCAGATCGGCCAGCAGCTCGCTCGCGTCGGCGTCGTCTGGGCTCACCCAGATGTCGGGAAACAGCGCCACGGCGTTCAGGAAGCCCTCGGCCCACAGCGCGCCGCCCTGCAGCATGGCCTGCGCCTCGGGCTCCTGGGCGATCTCGTCGGGCAGTGGCTGGCCGTCGCCCCACTTGTAGAGCAGCGGCTCCAGGCGCAGGCGGTCAGGGTCGTCCATCAGCGCGTCGGCATCGAGCATGCGCCGCAGCGACGCCAGCCGGCGCGTCACCGCCTCGTGCGCCGTGGCGACGTCGGCCGGGTCGGCATAGGCGCGCTCGAACTCCTCGCCCAGCAGCGGGCCCAGCCACTGCGACACCGGCTGCTGGTAGGCGCCGGCGGCCACGGCGGTGAGCGCGCCGTCCAGCCACTCGGCCTGCACGCTGGAGCCGAAGCCCTGCAGCCGCTCGGCCAGACCCTCCAGCAAGGCGGCTTCGTCGGTGGCCTGCATCGTCATTCGGGTTCTCCGGCGTGCAGCCCGAGAGCCGCGGGGGGATGGGGATGCAGGCGGGCCATCGACAGCACGTCGACGTAGGCCCCGTCGCGCAGCGCATAGGCGCGATGGCGGCCTTCCTCCTGAAAGCCGAAGCGGCGATACAGCGCGATGGCACGGGCGTTGTCGACGAACACCGTGAGCTCCAGGCGCAGCAGCTGGGCCCAGCGGTCGGCGTAGTCGCAGGCTGCCTGCATCAGCGCGGTGCCCACGCCCCCGCCCTGGTGCGCAGCGCCGACACTGATGCCCAGCATGGCGGCATGGCGGCGCCGCACCCTCTCCACGGGATGCAGCCCCAGGCTGCCCAGCAGCACGCCGCCGCGCTCGGCCAGCAGGAGCATCTCGGTGGTCTCGCCGGCAGCCGTCATCTTTTCCAGGCGCTGGCGCCACAGCGCCTCGGTCGGCCAGGGCAGCTGGATGAGGTTGGCGAACACGTCGTCGTCGGCCATCTGCCGCGCCAGCGCGGCGGCGTCGGCGGGCGTGGCGCGCCGCAGGGTGATCGGCTGCAAGGCGGCGTGGGCGGGTGGGCTCATCGGCAGGGGACTTCTGGCGCCGGGGCGACGCGGCCGCGGCTTTTCGCCGCATTGTCACGCCAGCGGCACGGCGCCGCGTCGGACTTGAGTGGGGCCGCATCGACGAAATCGGTTTCCCCAGCAACCGCAGCTTCGTCAACTACGCCGGTCTCGACGCCAGCGACCGCTACGCCTACACGATGGGCTCGGTGGAGGACTTCGTCACCCGCCAGGTGACCGGCGAGTCGCAGTGGGCGGTTCAAGTGATGCTGCGATACGCGTTCTGACACCGCGGGCGCAGCCATGCCGCGGGGCGGCCTGAGGGCCGCCCTTCTTCCTGGCACCGACGAGTCTCGGGTCCGTGCAGACGGGGTCCGGACGCTCGTTCGCGGCGCCCCGCCCTGGCCCTGGCCGGCACAGGGCCGTGCGGCTAGCATGCAGGCACCGACCTTGCATCGCTTCCCCCATGGACCTGACCCCGCGTGAGAAGGACAAGCTGCTGCTGTTCACCGCAGCGCTGCTGGCCGAGCGCCGCAAGGCCCGCGGCCTGAGGCTCAACGTGCCCGAGGCCATCGCGCTGATCAGCGCGGCCATCCTGGAGGGCGCACGCGACGGCAAGACCGTCGCGCAGCTCATGAGCGCGGGCAAGACCGTGCTCGGCCGCGACGACGTCATGGACGGCGTGGCCGAGATGGTGACGGAGATCCAGGTCGAGGCCACCTTCCCCGACGGCACCAAGCTGGTCACCGTGCACCAGCCCATTGCATGAACCAGGCCCGATGCTGGCGCCCGCCTGCCGCCCCCCACCGGAGAGCCCACCGATGAACAAGCTGCTCGCGGCCGCCGCCGCACTCGCCGCCAGCCAGGCCCAGGCCCACGAAGGCCACGGCCTGCCCGGCGCCAGCCACTGGCACGCCACCGACGTGCTGGGCCTGGTGCTCGTGGTGGCCCTGGCCGCCGGCGCCTGGTGGTGGACCCGCCGCAAGTGAGGGCCCGGCCATGATCCCCGGTGAACTGCTGGTCGACGACGACGGCGAGCACGCGCTCAACCCCGGCCGGCCGCTGACCACCCTGGTGGTGGCCAACAGCGGCGACCGGCCCATCCAGGTGGGCTCGCACTACCACTTCGCAGAGACCAACGCGGCGCTGGTGTTCGACCGCGAGTCCGCGCGCGGCCAGCGCCTGAACATCCCCAGCGGCACGGCCGTGCGCTTCGAGCCCGGGCAGGAGCGCACCGTCACGCTCGTGCCCTATGTGCCAACGGTGGCCGGCCATCGCCAGGTGTGGGGCTTCCGCGGCCTCGTGAACGGCGCGGTTTGAGGAGGGGTCTGACATGAGCCGCACCCTGGGCCGCCGCGCCTACGCCGAGATGTTCGGTCCCACCGTGGGCGACCGCCTGCGCCTCGCGGACACCGGCCTCGTCATCGAGGTCGAGCACGACCACACGCTGCAGGCCGGCGGCTACGGCGAGGAGGTCAAGTTCGGCGGCGGCAAGACCATCCGCGACGGCATGGGCCAGAGCCAGACCGTCAACGGCCCTGGCGTCCAGGAGGCGCACGACGTCGTCATCACCAACGCCCTCATCGTCGACGCCGCCGGCATCGTCAAGGCCGACGTCGGCATCAAGGGCCAGCGCATCGCCGCCATCGGCAAGGCCGGCAACCCCGACGTGCAGCCCGGCGTGGACATCGTCATCGGCCCGGGCACCGAGATCATCGCTGGCGAGGGCATGATCCTCACCGCCGG
>JBILSW010000373.1:0-3848 GCA_044371895.1 Rubrivivax sp. | reverse complement strand
CCGGCCTACGGCTGCAACGGCACAGCGTCCAGGGGCGTAAGGATCTCTTTGCTGTGACGTCCTTGCCTCGTGCCAAGACGTTCAGTGAATGACCGCGGCGTAGACGTTCGGCAAGTTATGACATGGTGGTGCCCACAACCTCTGGCCGTACCCAGGTGTCATGAACGGCAGCTTCGTGAATGCAGAACCCGGAGGAGGCCAGTCCGAGGGCCGGACAGCTCCGAAGAGGCCAGACCGGCCGGTTTTGGGTCGGGACCAGCGGGTGGTGACCGCATACAGCGGACGTAGCGGTGAGTTCGGGCCTGCGAGCAGGGCCGTAGAAGGTGGATGCCGGGCATGGTTGCCCAGAGTGCCATGTGCAGGATCTTCTGCGCGATTGCGCGCCAGTCTCAGCAACTGCTGCAGCCTTCCTGAACCACCTGTTGCGCGTAGAGTGGCGCTTTTCAGGTAAGCGAGTTGCCATCCTGTCTCAGCAATTGCCGCGCCCAACGCCTGCCCGTGTGGCGGTTGCCCAGCAGCAGCCCGGCCAACGCCAGCTGGAGCTTCGAGCGCAAGCTCGCCAGATGGCGGGAGGTGTTCGCCTTTGCCGGGCTGGTTCCGGTGGCTGCAGACAGGGGGTTGCGGCAAGATGAAGGGTCATGAGCTTCGACCCTGCCGCCCCTGCTGCTTCCGACCGTGCCCGGCGCGTGCTGCTGGCCGGTGCGGCTGCGATGCCGTTTTCGACCCTGGCGCAAGGTGCCGGGCTCACGCGCGTGGCCCTGGTCATCGGCAACGCCGCCTATGCCACGGCGCCGCTGCTCAACCCGGGGCGTGATGCCGCTGCGGTGGCCGCGCGACTGAAGGCGCTGGGCTTCCAGGTCATCGAGCGGCGCGACGCCACGCGCGCGCAGATGTCTGGTGCGGTGGGCGAGGCTGCCGCCGCGCTCCGGGGCCGCCAGGGCGTGGGCCTGCTGTACTACGCCGGACACGGCCTGCAGATCGACTGGCGCAACTACATGCTGCCGGTGGACTTCAGCGCGGCCACCGCCGCCGACGTGCCGCGCCAGGGCGTGGACGTGCAGCAGGTGCTCGAAGCCTTCCGGGGCGCGGCCACGCGCACCAACATCGTGGTGCTCGACGCCTGCCGCGACAGCCCGTTCGCCGGGACCGCCAGCACCCGCGGCCTGGCGCCGCTGGATGCGCCCCCCGGCACCTTCCTGGCGTACGCCACGGCCCCGGGCAACGTGGCGGAGGACGGCGACGCCGCCGGTGGCCACGGCCTGTACACGCGCTACCTGCTGCAGGCGCTTGAGCAGCCCGAGTCGCCGATCGAGAACCTGTTCAAGCGCGTGCGCAGCCAGGTGCGGCGCGCCAGCGGCGGGCGCCAGATTCCCTGGGAGAGCACCAGCCTGGAGGAGGACTTCGCCTTCGCCAGCGGCGCGCGCATCGAGGCGCAGAGTCTGCGCCAGCGCGATGCGCTGTTCCAGGCGCAGCACCGAGATTGGGAGCGCATCCGCGAGTCCACGCGGGTGGAGGACTACTACGCATTCCTGCAGCAGCACCCGAGCGGCGTGTTCGCCGAGCTGGCGCAGGCGGCGGTGGACCGCCTGGCGCGGCCGGCGGTGGTGGCGCAGCCGGTGCAGGCCCTGGCCGGCGTGCTGGCGCTGCCGCCCGGCGTCGACCGCTTCAAGCTCGGAGATCGCTGGGAGGCCGAGGTGATCAACCACCTCGACGGTGACCGCCGTTCGCGCCACAGCCGCGTCGTCACCGCCATCGAGGATGGCGTCGTGACGCTGAACCGCGGCGAGGTGGTCGTCGACCAGCTCGGTTCGGTGCTCAAGAACCACACCGGCCGCAAGAGCCCGGGGGTCGTCGCGGTGCCGTCGCAGTTGTGCGGCGGCATGCGCTGGGGCTGCGACTTCGACAACCGGCCCGAGGCGCCCGGTGCCCCGCCTTCGCGCAACTTCTACGACTACCGCGTACAGGGCGTGGAGGCGCTGGAGCTGCCGTTCGGCCGCGTGCGCACCTACCACCTGGTCGGAGAGGGGCGCGCTGTCATGGCCGGCGGCGGCGCTTCGATGCGCAGCGAGCTCTGGGTCGAGCCCGAGACGATGTGGCCGGTGAAGCAGGTGTTCCGCCGGGTGCCACTGGGCGCCAGCGAGCCCGACCTTCACGAGACGACGGTGATGGTCGCGCGGACGCGCGCGCCGCGATGACCGAAACCCGCAGCCCCCAGCCGCTGCCCGGCGTGACCTTGTCCGAGGACGACGGCGTTCGCTACCTCCACCTGGACACGCCCTGGATCCAGGGCGGCATGCGCATCCGTGCGCCGCAGGTGGTGGAGATCGACTACATCCAGCGCATGCTGGCCGCGCTGCTCTGGCTGGACGCGGATACGCTGGCCGAGGGTGCCGCGGCGCAGCTCGGCCTGGGCGCCGGCGCGCTGACGCGCTTCACCGCGCAGCAGCTGACGATGCCCACCACGGTGGTGGAGATCAACCCGCAGGTGATCGCCGCCAACCAACGCCACTTCCACCTGCCGCGCGAGGCACTGGTGGTCAAGGGCGACGCTGCCGACTGGCTGGCGCAGGCCGATGCCGCCTCGGTGCGGCTGCTCTTCGTGGATCTCTATGACCACGAGGCTGCCGCACCGGTGCTCGACGACGCCGGGTTCTACGCGGCCTGCCACCGCGTGCTCGAAGATGGCGGCGTGATGGCGGTCAATTTGTTCGGCCGCGACGCCAGCTTCCATGACAGCATCGCGCGTATCGCAGGGGTCTTCGGCGCCGGGCACACCTGGAGCCTGCGTCCGACGCGGCAGGGCAACAGCGTGGTCGTCGCCGGCCGCGGCGCCGCGCTGCCACCGCGCGAGCAGTTGCTGGCCCGCGCAGCGCAGCTCGCGCAGCGCTTCGGCCGGCTCAAGCTCGGGGCGCGGCAGTGGCCCCGCATGATCCGCCCTTTTGCGATGTTGCCCGACTCTGCCCACCCGCTGCCCACCGCCCGAAGTCACCTGCCTTGAACGCCGCCCGCACCGCCCGCCCGCCGCCCGCCCCGCCCGTGGCCACGCCTGGGGCGCCGCGCGGGCGCCTGGAGTGGCCGCAGTTGCTGGGCTGGCTGCGCGAAGACGGCCTGATCGCCGCCGCGGACGCCGAGCGCGTGACCGCGCGCTTCCGCGCCGGCGCCAGCAGCCTCCACCCCTTGGTGCGGCTGGGCGGCGCCGGGCTGCTGCGCCGCGGCTCGGGCGCCGCCCTGGACACCGAGGCGCTGACTGAATGGCTGGCCGGGCGCTGCCAGCTTCCCTATCTGCGCATCGACCCGCTGCGCGTGGACGTCGGCCGCGTCGCCGAGGTGATGAGCGTGCAGTACGCGCAATCGCGGCTGGCGCTGCCCGTGCAGGTGAACGACCGCGAGGTCGTCATTGCCACGGCCGAGCCCTTCGACACCGGCTGGGTGAGCGAGATCGAGGGCCACCTGAAGCGCCCGCTGCGCCTGGTGCTGGCCAACCCCGACGAGATCCGCCGCTACACCACCGAGTTCTACGCGCTGGCCCGCAGCGTGCGCGCGGCACAGAAGAGCGGCGAGACGTCGGCCACGGCCAGCTTCGAGCAGCTGGTGGAGCTGGGCCGCGCCAACAAGTCGCTGGACGCCAACGACCAGGGCGTGGTGCAGGTGGTCGACTGGCTGTGGCAGTACGCCTTCGACCAGCGCGCCTCCGACATCCACCTGGAGCCGCGGCGCGACATGGGCGCCATCCGCTTCCGCATCGACGGCGTCCTCCACACCGTGTACCAGGTGCCGCTGGCCGTGATGTCGGCCATGACCTCGCGCATCAAGCTGCTGGGCCGCATGGACGTGGTGGAGAAGCGTCG
>JBILSW010000371.1:0-3856 GCA_044371895.1 Rubrivivax sp. | reverse complement strand
GAGGTCGCGGTGCGCATGCGCGCCTTCGACGAAGACGGCCTGTGGGACCGCCTGGCCGCGCGCGGCGCGTTGCGGGCGAGCGACGTGGACGAATTGGCCACGCTGCTGGCCGGCTTCCACGAGCGCGCGGCGGTAGCCACGGCGCAAGGCCCCTGGGGTACGCCGGCGCAGGTGCGGCCGGCACTGTGCGACAGCCTGCGCGAACTGCTCGCGCCGACGGTGGCCGCCGCGGGCCTGCGCGCGGTCGACCGCGTCGCCCTCGAGCGGTTGCAGCGTTGGGAGGCCGAGGCTTTCCCTCGGCTGCAGGCCGCGATCGCGCAACGCCTGGCCGCCGGCCGCGTGCGCGAGGGCCACGGCGACCTGCACCTGGGCAACATCGCACGCGAGGACGGCCACTGCCTGTTGTTCGACGGCATCGAGTTCGATCCGGGGCTGCGCTGGATCGACGTCATGAGCGACGTCGCCTTCACGGCGATGGACCTGCAGGCCCACGGCCTGCCGGCGCTGGCGCACCGCTTCGTCAACGCCTACCTCGAGGCCAGCGGCGACCACGAAGGCCTGCGCGTGCTCGGCTACTACCTCGTGCACCGCGCGCTGGTGCGCGCCAAGGTCGAGCTGATGCGGGCCGGGCAGACCGCCGGCGCCGGGCAGGAACAGGCCCTGGACGCGGTGCGCCGCTATCTGCATCTGGCGCTGGGTTTCGCCATGCCGCGGCCGCGGGCGCTGTTCATCACTCACGGGCTGTCGGGCAGCGGCAAGACGACGCTGACGCAGGACCTGCTGGAGACGCTGGGCGCGCCGCGCGTCCGCGCCGACGTCGAGCGCAAGCGCCTGGGGGGGCTGTCCGCGTTGCAGCCCAGCGGCTCGCCACCGGGCGGAGGCCTGTACGGCGCGGCCATGAGCCAGGCCACCTACCAGAGGCTGTTCACCGCCGCCGCGGCGGCGCTGGAGGGCGGCTGGCCGGTGATCCTGGACGCCGGCTTCCTGCGGCTGGCAGACCGTACCGCGGCGCGCCGCCTGGCCGCCGCCCAGGGGGTGCCTTTCGTCATCCTGCACTTCGAGGCCCCGCCCGCGCTGCTGCGGCGGCGACTGTGCGAGCGCGCCGTGCGCGCCAACGACGCCTCCGAGGCCGACGGGTCGGTGCTGGCGCTGCAACTGCAGATGCAGGAGCCGCTGCTCCCGGCCGAGCGCACGCTCACGCAGTTGGTGCGGGCCTCCGCAGCGTCCAGCGCGCCCCACTGCCTGGACTGGACGCCGCTGCTGGACCGCCTGCGCCGCGCCCAGCAAGGCAACGGTCTGCGCCACGCAGCGGCCTGAGCCGCCGCCGCCGCGCGCCGCCCTACTCGCCCGGCCGCGGCTCGCGCACCAGCAGCACCGGCGCCGGGCTGTGGCGGGCCACGATCTCGGCATCGCTGCCCATCACCCATCGGTTGGCACCCCGCCGCCCGTGCGTGCCCATGACGACGAGGTCGCAGTCGCGCTGCCGCACGCGCTCGACCACGACATCGGCGACACGGCCTGCCGCCTCGCGCAGGTCGGTCTCGGCGCCGACGCCGGCGGCCTCGCAGCGGGCCTTGGCCCGCGCCAGCAGCGCCCCGCCCTGCTCGCGCAGGGTCCGGCTGAGTTCGGACCACCCGCTGCCGAGTCCGGCCTCGGTCACGGGCAAGGGCGGCTCCAGCACGTGCAGCAGCACGAGGTGCGGCATGAGTTTCAGCTCGTGGGCGAGCCCGAGCGCGTGCGCGAGGCCGAACTCGGAGGTGGTGCTGCCGTCGATGGGAACGAGGATGCGCTTGACCATGCCGATACCTCCCGGCGCCGTACGCCGCATCGGCGATGCTGGGCCCGGCCCGAGGCAGCGGATTGAGCAGGCTCAGCGCCCGGGCCCGGCCGGCTTCACCGCCCGCACCCGGGCCGTGGGGACGACGTCACGGGCTCGCCGCGGGCAGCGCGTCGTCCTCCGACAGGCCGTGCTCGATGCCGAAACGCACCAGCGCGGCCAGGTTGGACAGTTGCAGCTTGTCCTGGATGCGGCTCTTGTGGCTGCTGACGGTCTTGATCGACAGATTCATGGTTTGCGCGATCTCGGTCGGGCGCTCGCCAGCCACCAGTCGGCGCAGCACCTCGAGCTCGCGGTCGCTCAGGCGGTCCAGCGGTCGACCGGTGCCGCTGGCACCCAGCTGCAGCACCAGGCGATCGGCCAGCGCGGCGCTCACGTACACGCCCCCGGCCGCCACCTTGCGCACCGCGGCCACCAGTTCCTGGGCCGCGCTGTCCTTCGTGAGGTAGCCACGCGCACCGCCCTCGAAGGCGCGGCGGGCGTAGATCTCCTCGGAGCGCATGGTCAGGAACAGCACCGGCAAGGCCGGGTACAGGGCGCGCACCCGCACCAGCAGGTCCAGCCCGCTCATGCCGGGCATGGACAGGTCGAAGATGGCAAGGTCGAACCGGCGTTGGCGAAGCAGTTCCAGCGCCTCGAAGCCGCTGGCGGCCTCGCTCGCCACCCAGCCCTCGGGGGCCGACTCGAGCAGGCGCTTCAAGCCCTCGCGCACGATCGAGTGATCGTCGGCGACGAGGATCTGCAGGCCTTGCGGCTGACTGTTGTCCAAGAAACTCCCCTTGTTGCCCGAGGCTACCTTGCCATAGCCGCGAGACGCGTGCCCTCGTGAAATTGTGCCGACTTGCGACACCTGAAAGCCTTGCGCCACCTCAAGGCGGCCCAGTGGGGCCCGGGCCACACTGGCCACTTACTTGGGGGGGGGCGGGGTCATGGACAGTGTTCGCTCGATCGTCGTCCACCTGGACGGCTCACCCAGCGCGGAAGGCCGCCTGCGCGTCGGCCTGACCTTGGCGCAGGCCGCCCGCGGGCGACTCACGGCGCTGTACGCGGCGATGCCCGCCGCCTACGAGGTACCGCTGGCGCTGACGCCGGAGGCCGGCGCCTACCTCGCCACCGCCCTGCGGGACATCGACCGCCAGCGCTTCGAGCGCGCTCGGGCCACCTTCGACCGTCTGGCCGCCGGCGCCGGAACGCCGGCTCCCGTGTGGGAGGACGCGGGCACCGCGCCGGTGCACGCAGCAGTGGCGGCGCGGGCTCTGACGGCCGACCTGATGCTGTTCGGGCCGCACGAACCCGACGAGTGGCCGCGCAGCGGCGAAGCCGATCTCGTGGCCTCGACGTTGATCGGCAGCGGCACGCCCGCCGTGGTACTGCCGGGCGGCGGCGCAGTCGATGTCGAGGCGCTGGCGCGCGGCGAGCCGACCGTACTGCTGGCCTGGAAGCCCACGCGCGAGGCCTCGCGCGCAGCGCGGGCTGCACTGCCCTGGCTGCGTCGGGCCCGGCAGGTGCACCTGGCCACCGAGGGCCCGGGAGAGGCCGACGCGTCAGGCGCCGCGGCGCTGCGCGAGTGGCTGCTGCTGCAGGGCGTGAAGGCCGGTATGCGCGAGCACGCTGTGGGCCCGGGCCATGCGGGCGAGCGTCTGCTGTCGCTGGCCGCCGAAGTGTCGGCCGACCTGCTGGTGATGGGCTGCTACGGTCACAGCCGGGCGCGCGAGCTGGTGCTCGGCGGTGCCTCGCGCACGGTGCTCGCCGCGCCGACGTTGCCGGTGCTGATGGCCCACTGAGGGCGTTACCCGAGAGGGCCGCGCGGGGGCATCGCTTGCGCGCGATCAAGTCCCAGACGCAGGGCCACCGCCACAGTGCCGGCACATGCCAGATCCCGTTCCCCAGGCTCCGGCCGACGATGCGTGGTGGAGCCGCGAGGCCGCGGCGCTGTTCGTCACGCTGAGCAGCGCGCCGGGCGGCCTGGCGGCCGCCGAGGCCGCGCGGCGGCTGGCTACGCTGGGCCCCAACATGGTG
>JBILSW010000029.1:0-13040 GCA_044371895.1 Rubrivivax sp. | reverse complement strand
GTTCGCCTGCGGCATCCCGCAGCTGCTCAAGGGCGACTACACCGAGCAGGTCTCCACCGGCATCGACAACTGGACGATGCGGCAGCCCCTGGGCGTGGTGGCCGGCATCACGCCGTTCAACTTCCCGTGCATGGTGCCGTGCTGGATGTTCCCGGTGGCGCTGGCCTGCGGCAACGCCTTTGTCCTCAAGCCCAGCGAGCGCGACCCCAGCCCCAGCCTTTTCATGGCCGACCTGCTCCGGCAGGCCGGGCTGCCCGACGGCGTGTTCAGCGTCGTGCAGGGCGACAAGGTCGCCGTCGACCGGCTGCTGGCCCACCCCGACGTGGCCGCCATCAGCTTCGTCGGCAGCACGCCGATCGCGCAGCACGTCTACGAGACCGGCGCCCGCCACGGCAAGCGCGTGCAGGCCCTGGGCGGCGCCAAGAACCACCTGGTGGTGATGCCCGACGCCGATCTCGCACAGGCCGTCGACGCCCTCGTCGGCAGCGCCTACGGCAGCGCCGGCGAGCGATGCATGGCCATCAGCGTGGCGGTGCTGGTGGGCGACGTGGCGGATCGCATCGTGCCGCTGCTGGCCGGCCGTGCCCGCGCGCTGAAGGTGAAGAACGGCCTGGAGGCCGACGCCGAGATGGGCCCCATCGTCACCAAGGAGGCGCGCGACCGCATCGAGGCCGCCATCGGCCGCGGCGTCACCGAGGGCGCCACGCTGGTGGTCGACGGCCGTGGCCTGAAGGTGCCGGGCCACGAGGCCGGGTTCTTCACCGGCGGCACGCTGTTCGACCACGTCCGGCCCGAGATGGCGCTGTGGCGTGACGAGATCTTCGGCCCTGTGCTGGCCTGCGTGCGCGTGGCCGGCCTCGACGACGCGCTGGGCCTGATCCGCTCGCACGCCTTCGGCAACGGCGTGGCCTGCTTCACGCGCGACGGCGCCGTGGCGCGCGAGTTCGCGCGGCGCGTCGACGTCGGCATGGTGGGCATCAACGTGCCCATCCCCGTGCCCATGGCGTGGCACGGATTTGGCGGCTGGAAGAAGAGCCTGTTCGGCGACCACCACGCCTACGGCGAGGAGGGCGTCCGCTTCTACACCCGCCAGAAGAGCGTGATGCAGCGCTGGCCCGACCGGGTGGCCGAGGGCGCGAGCTTCGTGATGCCCACGGCACGCTGACGGCGCCGGACGCAGGCACCGCGGTCAGGCGCCAGGGTCAGGCCCCGATCACGCCGCCGTCGCGACGCCGCACCACCACGGTGGCGCTGCGCGGACGGCCGCCGGGCCGGAAGTCCGGCCAGTTGCCGTGGCGGCGCGGGTCGGCCGGATCGTTGCGGCCGCGCGGGGCCTCGCCCGGGTGCTGCACGTTGACGAACATCGTGCGGCCGTCGGGCGTGAAGCACACGCCGGTCAGTTCGCAATTGGCGGGCCCCACCATGAAGCGCCGCGTCGTGCCCGTGGCCACGTCGCAGGCCAGCAGCGCGTTGTTGCCCAGCCGGGCGTGCTCGCCGCGGTTCAGCGAAGAGTTGCCGACGTCGCTGCAGACCCACAGCACACCGCGCGGGTCGAAGGCGATGGTGTCGGGGCTGGAATAGGCGTCACCGACGATGGTGCCGCGGGCCTCGGGGCGCTCGTTGGCCGGGTCGCCAGCCAGCGCCAGGTGGTTCCACTCGAACGCGGTACCGTCGAAGTCGTCGTCCTCGCGCCAGCGGATGATCTGCCCCATGGTGTTCTGGGCGCGCGGGTTGGCGGCGTCCACGTCGGCGCGGCCGCCGGGGCCGCGTGCGCTGTTGTTGGTGAGCGTGCAGTACACCCAGCGGCTGGCGGCGTCGATGGCCAGCCACTCGGGGCGGTCCATCATCGTGGCGCCCAGCGCGTCGGCGGCCTGACGGGCCTTGATCAGCACTTCGCCCTGGTCGGCAAAGCCGCTGGCGGCCACGAGCGGGCCCTGGCCGTACACCAGCGGCAGCCAGCGGCCGCGGCCGTCGGCCTCGAAGCGCGCCACGTACAGGGTGCCGTGATCGAGCAGCTCGCGGTTGGCCCTGAAGCCACCGGGCTGGATGCGGTCGCGGCTGACGAACTTGTAGATGCACTCGAAGGCCGCGTCCTCGCCGCTGTAGACCACGGCGCGGCCGTCCTTCGTGACGGCCACCCACGCGCCCTCGTGCACCGCGCGGCCCAGCGCCGTGCGCTTGACCGGCGTGCTGGCGGGGTCGAAGGGGTCGAGCTCCACCACCCAGCCGAAGCGGTTGGGCTCGTTCGGGTGGCGTACGGTGTCAAAGCGGCTGTCGTGCGCGGCCCACCGGTACCAGCTGCGCCGGTTCAGCCCATACCGCTGTTCGTGGCGGGTGGGCGTGTCGGCGGTGACGAAGTAGTCTTGGAAGTTCTCCTCGCCCGAGAGGTAGCTGCCCCAGGGCGTCAGGCCGGCGCCGCAGTTGGCGAAGGTGCCGAGCACCCGGGCGCCGGTGGGGTCGGCCGCGGTGCGCATCAGCACGTGGCCGGCTGCCGGGCCGCCGACGGCGAACGGCGTGATGGCGGTGATGCGGCGCGCCAGCGCCGAGGGCCGCACCGCTTGCCAGGTGTTGCCCTGCAGCGCGATCTCGACCACCGAGATGCCGTGCGCGGCCTGACTCTTGGCCACCTTCTCGGCGCTCCAGTCGACGGCGCCGGTGGCGTGCAGCAGGCCGTCGTCAACGTACTCGTGGTTCATCACCAGCAGGCCGCGGCGGCTGCCGTCGAGTGCGAAGTAGTGCATGCCGTCGTGGTGCATGCCCATCTGCAGCGCCTGCTCGGCGGCGCTGTGGCCGGCGTCATCGTGCCAGGCCGGCATGGGCTGCCCGGCGATGCCCAGCGGCTCGCCCCAGGGCATGAAGGGCGTGGCGACGTAGCCGTCGGCCACCACCAGCGCGTCGGCGCTGGACGGCGGCACCGACGCAAAGCCCAGCAGCGGCGCGCGCGCCGTGGCCGCGCAGGCCCCGAACAGCGGGGCCAGGGTGCTGGCCAGGCCGCCGCGCAGCAGCACGCGGCGGGCGGGGTCGGGCGGCAGGCGGCGGTGGGGCGGGGGTGGAGCGGTCACGGGGCGGCGGCGCTTCGGCAACGCCGGATTCTGCGCCGCCACCCCGGGCGCGCGCCGCCTCAGGTGCCGATCAGCCCGCCGTCGCCCTTGGTGATGACGACGGTGGCGCTTCGCGGGCGGCCGTCGGGCCGCTGGTCGGGCCAGTTGCTGATGCGGCGCGGTGCGGCCGGGTCGCTGCGCTCGCTGGGGCTCTCGCCGGGGTGCTGGATGTTGACGAACATCGAGCGGCCGTCGGGGCTCATCGTGGCGCCGGTGATCTCGCAGCCCGCCGGGCCGGTGAGGAAGCGGCGGATCTCGCCCGTCTTCGGGTCGGCGGCCAGCATGGCGTTGTTGCCCAGGTTGGCCAGGTCGCCGCGGCCCATGGCGCTGGTGGACATGTCGGTCTGGATCCACAGCACGCCGCGTGCGTCGGTCCACAGGCCGTCGGGGCAGGCGAAGGCGTCGCCCCGCACGTTGCCGCGCGCCTCCTCGCGCGACTGCCGGGGGTCGCCGGCCAGCACGAAGTGGTTCCACTGGAAGCGCTCGCCGTCGAAGTCGCCGCGCTCCTTCCAGCGGATGATGTGGCCCATGGTGTTGTTCTCGCGCGGGTTGGCCGCGTCGGTGCCGTAGGCGGCGGGGCCGCGGTTGCTGTTGTTGGTGAGCGTGCAGTAGACCCAGCCGTCCTTGTCGATGTCGATCCACTCCGGGCGGTCCATCTTCGTGCCCCCCAGCGCATCGGAGGCCTGGCGCGACTTGATCAGCACTTCGCCCTGGTCGGCGAAGCCCATCTGCGGGATCAGGAAGCCCTCGCCGTGGCGCAGCGGCAGCCAGCGGCCGGTGCCGTCAGCGTCGAAGCGGGCCACGTACAGCGTGCCGTGGTCAAGCAGCTCGCGGTTGGCACGCGCAGCACTCACGCCAGCCCCGCCGGGCCTGATGCGGTCGCGGCTGACGAACTTGTAGATGTACTCGAAGCGCGCGTCCTCGCCGCTGTAGACGACCGCGCGGCCGTCCTTCGTGACAGCCACCGTGGCGCCCTCGTGCGCCGCGCGGCCCATCGCGGTGCGCTTGACGGGCGCGCTGCTGGCATCAGAAGGATCGATCTCGACGATCCAGCCGAAGCGGTGCGGCTCGTTGGGGTGCCGGGTCGCGTCGAAGCGCTCGTCGTGCTCGTGCCAGCGATAGCCCACCGGGTCGCCCGGGCGCAGTCCCCAGCGTGCCTCGTGCGCGCTGGGCTGCTGGGGGCCGCGGAAGTAGAAGATGAAGTTCTCCTCGCAGGTGAGGTAGGTGCCCCAGGGCGTGATGCCGCTGCCGCAATTGTTGAGCGTGCCCAGGACGCGGCGGCCGGTCGGGTCGGCCGCGGTCTGCATCAGCCGGTGGCCGGCCGCCGGGCCGCTGACGGCCATCGGCGTGCTGGCGGTGATGCGGCGCGCCCAGGGGCTGGGGCGCACGATGTCCCAGCGGCCGTCCTTGCGCTCGACCTCGATCACGCTCACCCCGTGCGCGGCCTGCGCCTTGCGCACCTTGGCGGCGTTCCAGGTGGCCATGCCGTCGGGGTGCAGCAGGCCGTCGTCGGCGTACTCGTGGTTCATCACCAGCAGCCCGGTGGCCGGGTTGTCGGGCGTGAGCGGGTGGCGGTAGAAGTGGATGCCGTCGTGGTGCGTGCCCAGTTGCGCCTCCTGCTCGGCGGCGGTGTTGCCGCCGTCGAAGCGGAAGGCCGGGTTCTCGCCCGACAGGCCCACGGCCTCGCCCCAGGGGGCGATCACCTGCGCGCGGTATCCGGGCGGCACCACCACCGTGTCGGCCGTGGAGACGGGCACCGACTGGAAGCCCAGCAGCGGCGAGCCCCGACCTTGCGCCTGCGCCTGTGCGGCCAGCGGCGCGAGCAGCGCCGTCACCGCGCCGGCCAGGCCGCCGCCCAGCACGCGCCGTCGCGCAGGATCGGAGACTTCGTGGATGCTCGGGTTGGCCGAGCGGTTGCTGTCTTCCATCGCGTCGAAGTTCTTGGCCACGGTCGGGCGCTCCGTCTGGGGTGGTGGGTCGGGGCGGCACAGGCCGCACGTTGCAGACGACCAGATTGCGAAGCGATCGTGACGAAACGATGACCGGGCCCGCATGGCCCCGCGCCGTCACCGGCCTGTCACGGAACCGTCGCACCATTTGACAATCCTGATTGTCGTCGTTAGCGCAGCTGGCGGCCCGTAATGAGTGCTCCCACCAACCGCGCGCCGCTCGACACCGAGCTCGGCCACCTCAGCGCCCAGCTGCTGGCGATGGGTGGCTTGGCCGAGTCGCAGCTGTCGCAGGCCGTCTACGCCATCACGCGCGCCAGCGGCGAGACGGCGAGTCAGGTGCTGGAGCTTGAGCGCCGGCTCAACAGCAGCGAGATCGACCTCGAGCGCGAGCTGTGGGCCCTGGTGGCGCGGCAGCAGCCCACCGCGCGCGACCTGCGGCTGCTGATCGCCGTCTCGAAGATGGTGCGCGACCTTGAGCGCATCGGCGACGAGGCCTCGCGCGTGGCGCGCGTGGCGCACCGGCTGCTCACCAACGGCGTGCACGGCCCGCTGCGCGACCCCATCCAGGCCATCGCCGCCACCGGCGCGTTGGCGCTGCGGCAGCTGCGCCAGGCGCTGGACGCCTTCGCGCGGCAGGACGTCGATCTGGCGCTGGCGGTGCTGCGCAGCGACGAGGAGCTCGACGCCGGTTTCGCGCAGCTGATGCGCACGCTGGTGCAGCTGATGGGCGACGACCCGCGCACCATCTCCAGCGGCATCGACCTGGTGTTCGCCGCCAAGGCGCTGGAGCGCGTGGGCGACCACGCCAAGAACCTGGCCGAGCAGGTCATCTACTGCGTCAAGGGCACCGATGTGCGGCACACGCCGCTGGGCGGCGTCGAGGCGCTCGTGAACTGAAAGAGATCCCCGCCATGCCCCGCATCCTGATCGTAGAGGACGAACCCGCCATCGCCGAGCTCGTGGCGTTGAACCTGCGCCACAGCGGCTACGAGACGCAGTGCGTCGGCAGCAGCGCCGACGCCGACCTGGTGGTGCGCACCGCCCTGCCCGACCTGGTGGTGCTGGACTGGATGCTGCCTGGCGAGAGCGGCGTGGCCCTGGCACGCCGCTGGCGCGCCAACGCGCGCACGCGCAACCTGCCCATCGTGATGCTCACCGCGCGCAGCCAGGAGGCTGATCTGGTGCAGGGCCTGGACGCCGGCGCCGACGACTACCTGGCCAAGCCCTTCGGCAACGCCGAGCTGCTGGCGCGCATCCGCGCGGTGCTGCGCCGCAAGGCGCCCGAGAGCACCGATGTCGCCGTGCAGGTGGGCCGCCTGGCGCTGGACCCCACGACGATGCGCGTGGCTGCCGAGGGCGTGCCGGTGCACCTGGGCCCCACGGAGTTCCGGCTGCTGCGCTTCCTGCTGTCGCACCCAGAGCGCGTGCACACGCGGGCGCAGCTGCTCGACCGCGTCTGGGGCGACCACGTCTTCATCGAGGAGCGCACGGTCGACGTGCACATCAAGCGCCTGCGCGAGGCGCTGGCCGCGGTGGATTGCGCGGCGATGATCGAGACGGTGCGCGGCGCGGGCTACCGGCTGGCGCGGCCGGCGGCCGAGGTGGCGTCCGGCGCCGTGCCGTCTGCTTCGCGCCCCGCCGCCTCGGCCGCCTGAGCGTCGCCCTCGAGCAGGCGGCCGATCAGCCACAGCGCGCCCACCAGCGCTGCCGCCCCCGCGGCCCGCTGCGGTGCGTGCATGGCGTGCGCGAACCACAGGAAGCCCGAGGTCGCGCCCAGCACCAGCAGGAACAGGCCAGCGGCCAGCACCTGCACGCGCCACGGCACCGTGGCTTCGAAACGCCGTACCCGGGCGATGTCGAAGGCCGGCTTCGGGAACCGCGTCGCCACGTCGGCCGGCCGCCAGCCCGGCGGCATGAACCACAGGCGCAGCTTGTCGGCCCAGCGCCGCGTGCGCCAACAGTCGGCCCACAGCTCGCGGTAGACGTCGAGGTTGGCCGCCAGCGGGCACCAGCGCCGCAGCGGCGCGCGCGTGCCGTACACGATGGGCTCGGCGTCGTCCTCCTCGGCAAAGGTGCCGAACAGACGATCCCAGACGACGAGGATGCCGCCGTAGTTCCGGTCCAGGTAGCGCGCGTTCACGGCGTGGTGCACGCGGTGGTTGCTAGGGCTGACGAACCAGCGGTCGATCCAGCCCAGCCGGCCCACCTGCTGCGTGTGCACCCAGAACTGGTAGAGCAGGTCGATCAGCGCCACGGTGGCGAACACCACGGGCGGCACGCCGGCCACCGCCAGCGGCAGGTAGAACACCCAGCCGAGCAGGAAGCCGCTGCTGGTCTGGCGCAGGGCGGTGCCGAGGTTGTAGTCCTCGCTCTGGTGGTGCACCACGTGCGCGGCCCAGAACACCGCCAAGCGGTGGGCGGCGCGGTGGTGCCCGTAGTAGCAGAGGTCGTAGGCCAGCAGCGCGCCCAGCCACACCCAGACCGAATCCACCGGCAACTGCCACACCGCCACGTGCTCGAACAGCAGCACGTAGATCCCGATGCGCAGGAGCCGCCCGAACACCCCGGTGACCTGGCTCATCACGCCCAGGCCAATGCTGGTGAGGGTGTCGGCCAGGCGGTAGGTGTTGCGGCCGCGCGCCAGGCCCACGGCGAATTCCAGCGCGATGAGCAGCAGGAACACGGGCGTGGCGAGCACGATGATCTGGGCGCCGGTCATGGGGCGGCAGCGTACGGCCTACGATGCGGGCATGGCAACGGCACAGACCCAACCCCTCCCCGACGGCGCTCGCCGCCGCCTGCTCGTCACCGGCGCCGGTCGCGGCATCGGCGCTGCCGTGGCCGTGATGGCCGCGCGGCGCGGCTGGGACGTCGCCCTCAACTACGCCCGCGACACCGCGGCCGCCGAGCGCACCGCCAACGCGGTGCGCGCCGCCGGCGGCCAGGCGCTGCTGCTGCCGGCCGACGTGGCCGACGACGCCGCGGTGGTGGCGATGTTCGCCGCGCTCCACGCCGCCTGGGGCGGCCTGGACGGCCTCGTCAACAACGCCGGCGTGGTCGACGTGGCGCAGCGCGTGGACGAGTACAGCGCCGAGCGCGTGCAGCGCATGTTTGCCATCAACGTGTTCGGCAGCTTCTCGTGCGCACGCGAGGCCGTGCTCCGCATGAGCACGCGCCACGGCGGGCGCGGCGGCGCCATCGTCAACATCGGCTCGGTGGCCAGCAAGCTGGGCTCGGCCGGGCAGTACGTGGACTACGCCGCGGCCAAGGGCGCCATCGACGTCTTCACGCTGGGCCTCAGCCGCGAGGTGGCGGCCGAAGGCGTGCGCGTGAACGCTGTGCGCCCCGGCATCACCGACACCGAGATCCACGCCAGCGGCGGCCAGCCTGACCGCGCCTGGCGCCTCGCGCCGCAGATCCCGATGCAGCGCCCGGGCACGGCCGACGAGGTCGCGGAGGCCGTGCTGTGGCTGCTGTCGGACGCGGCGGCCTACACCACGGGCGCGCTGCTGGACGTGACGGGCGGCCGCTGAGCACCCGAGGCCCGGCGCGCCGCGTCACGCCTTCGCGTAGCCCTCGAGCACCGCCAGCAGCACCTTCGCGGCCGCCGCCTCGGCACCGTGCGTGTGCTCGGCGTGCGCGCCCAGCACGAGATCCGCGTGCTCGGCCACCGAGCCCCACATGCGCACCGACTTCACCCGGTCGGCCAGCGCGGCGAAGCGCGCCTCCAGGGCCGCGCGCTCGGCCGCCAGGCGGCCGCCAGCCAGGGCCCGCAGCAGGTCGAGCTCGATCAGCGCCGCGTGGGCCCAGAAATCCGGCTCGTGGGCGATGCTGGCGTGCAGGCTGCGCGTCACCGCCGCCACGTCGGCGGCGTCGAAGGCGACGCCCCCTGGGATCGTGCCCAGCACCACCTCCAGCGCCATGCGGTTGAGCGCCGGATAGAACAGCTGCGGGTCCTGCAGCGCGGCGGCCAGCGCCTCTGCGCCGCGGTAGGCCTCGGCGGCGCTGGCGAAGGCCTGGCGAGCGACCGCCGCCTGGCCGGCCTGGCGGTGGATCAGCCCCAGCCGCTTGTGGGCCGAGCCGACCAGCGACCCGCGCTCCACGCTGGGTTGCAGCGCCGCCAGCACCGCCAGCCGCTCGGCGGCGTCCTGCACCTCGGCGCGCGCGTGCTCCCAGGCGGTGCTGCCCGGCATCGCGGCCCGGCAGCGCTGCCAGCCGCGGCGGGCGCGCAGGTTGTGCAGCTGTTCCTGCGTCTTCAGCGTTGCGCTGCCGTCGGCGGCGAGCTGCGCGCGTTCGAACCAGGCGATGGCGGCGTCGATGTCGCCGGCCTCGCGATAGGCCACTGCGAAGGCCTCGGCCACCGCGCCCATGCCACCCCACAGCGCGCCGAAGCGGCCCTCGAGGTGGCGCACGCGCTCGAGCTGCTCGGTGCGGTCGGCGCCCATCCACTGCACGCGCACCGCCTGCTCCTCCAGCGCCAGCGCCAGGCCAAGCGGCGAGGCGATGGTCTGGAACTCCTCGCGGGGCGGCAGCGGCGCCACGACGTCCTCGTCGGCGTTGCGGCGGTACACCCAGTTCGGGTCGCCGTAGGCCTGATAGGCGGCCCAGCTGTTGTCGGAACGGTCGGCGTTCCACGCCGCCTCGCGCGCCGTGGCCACCGCCAGCACGAAGGGCCGGCGGCGCAGGATCTCGCGGTAGAAGGTCTCGGCAAACACCTTCGCCGGCAGGTCGCCCACGGCCCAGCCGGCCGCGATGACGCAGCGCACGCCGATCTCGATCAGCGAGTCGGCCACGCCAGCAGCGAAGGCGGCGCGATCGAAGCGCCGTTGCACCAGCGTGCCGTCGGCGTCGCGCCCGGCCAGGTGGCAGCAGTTCACGAACACCAGCTCCGGCACGGTGCGCATGGCGCGGATCTCGCTGGGGCCCAGGAAGCTGCGGTCCGAGAGCACGACACCGCCCGTGCGCTTGAGCGCGCCCTTCGCGTCGTGCTCCACCGGCTCGCCGTGCCCGGCCACGTGGACGATGCGGTAGCGGCGCTCGAACAGGGCGTTGATCACTGTTGTGGCGTCGGCGCCGGGCGGCACCGCCATCACGCGCGCCGCGCCGACTCCGCCGGTGCCGCTGAATGCCGCCGCCACCGCCAGGGCTTCGGCGCGGGCGCCGGGCAGCGGCGGGTAGGTTGCGGGGTCGCAGGCCGGCTCGCCGATCACGAGCACGGCGTCGTCGGGCTGCGCGTCCTGCACGTGCTGGCGGAAGCTGTCGGTGCGCAGCTTGCGCAGCAGTGCGGTGCGGATGGCCCAGGGGCGCTCGTCGTCAGCGGCGCCGCGGCCGCGCGTGCCGGGGGCGGGCGAGGTGTCGAGCAGCTCCCATGGGATGGGCGCGGTCGCGTCGTCCAGCTCGAGCAGCAGGCGCTCGCTGCCGCCCAGGAAAGGCTCCACCTCGGGCGGCACCAGCAGCTGCAGCAGGGTGCGGCCCAGTCGCGGATCGTCGTTGGCCTCGCTGGCGGCCTTGCGCACCAGCCCGCGAATCAGCGTGCCCTGGGTGCTGACGGCGCGCACCTCGGTGCGTGCGCGCCGCGTGTCCAGCGCAAAGGTGATCACGCCTTCGGCCCCCGAGGTGGCGGAGATGAAGTCGTAGCTCGCGCCGCGGTAGCCGCTGTCGACCTGCCGGCGCAGCGCGCCCACGCCGCTGGCGATGGTGGGCGCGATCTCGAACAGCCCGCGCGCCGACTCCGCCAGAACCTGCAGGCCGTTCCAGGCGTCGGACGCACGCTCCAGGTACAGCTCCACCAGCGTCAGCCTGCTCACGCGCGGCCAGCCGGCGCGCGCCACCGCGGCCAGTCGGTCGTTCGCCTGCTGCACGCCGGTGGCGATGGCGCGCGCCGCGCCGGCCGGCGTCATGCCGGCGCCGCCGCTGCCCATCAGCGTGGCACTCAGCTCCAGCGTCACGCCGGCGCCCTCGGCGCTCTGCGCGATGCGCTGCACCCAGGCGATGGTGCCCTGGCGCACGGTCTCGGCCAGCGTCGCCTCGGTCAGCTTGCCTTCCTCGCCCAGGCCCACCACCAGCACGCGCTGCGGCTGCGGCAGCCGCCAGGGGTTGTCGGGGTCGACGCGGGTGTTGATGAAGAGCTGGTGGCTGCCGACGCCGTCGGGGTACAGCCCGGCGTCGAGCGAGTCGCGCATCGCGTTGCCGACCAGCCGGTTGACCACGGCCTCGCTGCCGGTCAGCGTGAGCGAGCTCGAGTGCCCCACCATCAGCGTGCTGCGCACGAAGCCGAGGTTGCCGTTGAGCAGCTGCACCTTCAGCGGCGTGGCAGCGGCCTGCAGCGGCGCGTGCGCGGCGCCGCCGCTGGCGAAGACCTGGCTCTGCAGCGATGCCGGCCGCACCGCGCGCCGCCCGCGCGAGGGGCGGCTGCGCACGCGCTCGGCTGCGGCCGGCGCTGCCGCGCGCGTGGCCGGCGCCTCCAGGCGCGGCAGCCGGGCCGTGTCGCCCTGCAGCAGCAGCTCGGCGTAGGCTTCGAAGGCCGTCTTCACGTCGGGCAGGCTGCCGTGCTCGGCGGCCAGCTTCCAGGTGCGCACGCCGGGCAGCAGCGCGCGCGCCAGCGGCACGCGGCCGTCGCCGCCGTGTCGGGCGTCGAGATAGACGAAGCCGTCGGTCCCCCACTCGCAGCCGTCGGGCGTGAACTCGGCGTCGCCCACCACCAGCAGCAGCCGGTCGGCGAAGCCCGGCAGCTCGGTGTCCCGCTGCGCGTCGAGGCGGCGGCGCAGCGCCACCGCGCGGTCGAGCACGGCCTGCGGCGGCACCCCCCAGGCGTAGGCGGCCTCGGCGGCCTCGCCGGCGTGGCCGTGCCACCAGTTGACCTCCTGCACCTGCGCCAGGTCACGGGCCGCCAGCTCGCGCCAGGTGTCGCTGCGCGCCAGGCCCGGCCGCGGGTCAAGCAGGTCGGCCTGCAGCTGGATGAAGCCCGGCATCTCGGCCATCAGCTGCCGCGCGCGGCGGTCGCGCAGCGGGCTGCCCAGCGCCGCCAGTGCGTTGCCGAAGGTGTCGTCGCCCGACAGCACCTGCATCGGCGACCACGAGCCGCCGTTGGGCGTGCCCAGCATCAGCACGCGCGCGCCCTCGCGCTTGAGCAGGCGTTCCCAGGTGCGGGGCGCCTCCAGCTGCACCGTGCGCGCCAGCAGGCCACCCATGCTGTGCGCGAGGATGCGCACCGGCTGCCCGCTGGCGCTGCGGCGGTCGAGCTCGGCCTCGAGCGCGGCGGCCAGGCGGCGCGCCTCGTCCTCGAGGGGGCGGCGCCAGTCGAACGCGAACTCGATGACCTCGTGCGTGGCCGCGAGGTGGTCCATCAGGTCGTCGTAGACCAAGCCGATGGCGCCGTCGGGCTGCACGCGCTCGCTGCCGGGCTCCCAGGCCAGGCGCTCCAGGCCGGCCACCAGCCGCAGGCTCAGCCAGATGCGCGTGTCGCCGTCCCTCAGGTGGCTGCCCAGGATGCCGGGGATCACGAACACCGCCGGCCGCTCGGCCGGCGCCGCGGCGTCCTCGCTGCCGCGCCGTGCCGCGCGCAGTCCGTCGCCGGTCTGGCCGGCCCACGACAGTCGGCCGATCGGGCGCCAGCCTTCGGGGTTGTCGTCGCGCAGCGCCGCCGTCACCGCGCGCACGCTGCGCTCGTTGGCAAAGTAGTTGAAGTGCGTGCTCCGGCCGCCCTGGTCGAGGAAGAAGCTCGCCTCGCCGCCGCGGGCACGGTCGCGCGGCGTGCCGCCGTACATGCTGGAGGTGTGCACGACGATGTCGTTGTCCGTCCAGTAGAAGGCGTCGGCCAGCAGCGTCTTGAGCCAGCTGCCCAGGCAGTCGCCTTCCAGGTCGCCGGCCAATACGCGCAGCTGGCCGGGGATGGGCTCGGCAGCCTCGTTGAGCCAGCGCAGCAGCGGTGCGTCGGGGATCATCGCCGCCAGGCCGGGTATCAGCGCCGGGTCGGCGCGGCGCCGCG
>JBILSW010000369.1:0-3876 GCA_044371895.1 Rubrivivax sp. | reverse complement strand
CTGGGCCGGAGCCGAGACATCCGTGCACATGCCCGGACAGATCGAAGGCGCCCTTCTGGCGGGGCAGGCCGCAGCCCGCGAGGCCATGAGCCGGATTGGCTAGTCTGGCGCGCCGCTCTGTCCTGTAATCATCGGGCGTCGAAACCAGAGGCTGGCGGCGACACCGGGTGTCTGCTGCCCGGCGGCAAGCCGAGGGCACGACCCTTGGCCGTCGTTCGGGGTCCCACTCGGAGGTGGCATCGCGCGTCGCGGCAGGGGTGCTGTGGTCGGGGCCGCGGATGTCGGCCTGCTGGAGCAGGTCCTTGAACCTGTTGGCCTACCAGGGCTGCAGGTGACGCTGACGCACCACCGCTACGGACCTACGGGTCAACACTTCGAGCCGAAGCCACCGGTCGTCCTGAGGCGCAATGCCGCCGGAATCCAGAGTGCCGGCACCCCAGAACTCGTCATCGTCCAGCGGCTGTCGGGCCGGCGCAAGAGTAGGGGTGCCCTTGCCCAGCACCGCGACCCACTCGTGCTGGCCATGCCAGAGCGCGCAGTCGAAGATCGTCTGCCGTGGCTTGGCAATCGGGCTCTTCGGGTCCGGCGCCCAGGGCAGCTACTTTTCGACCAGCGCCCGGCTCCATGGCGTCCACGGCACCGGCTTGTGCTGCAAGAAGGCACCGCGGACGGCCCAGGCCTGTTCTGCTTTGCCCTGCAGACGCAGCTTGCGCGCTTCCTGGGCCCACTTCACGGGCCCTGAGCCCGCGCGGATCCCGCGACTGCGGAGGCGGGGGTCGCCGCTCCCGGGCGCAGACCCATAACCCCACATATTCAAACGTTTGCTTCAAACAAACGTTTGATCAATCGGCTACAGTGCGCGGCGTGAACCAGCCCAACGACTCGACCCGCCTGCCCGCCGACACCGGCGATGCCCGGCTGCGCCTGCTGCGGGCCGCCATCCGCCTGTTCGCGCTCCAGGGCTTTGCCAAGACCTCCACGCGCGAGCTGGCCGAGGCGGCGCAGGTGAACGTGGCCGCCATCAGCTACTACTTCGGCGACAAGGCCGGCCTGTACCGCGCCGCCCTGGTGGAGCCCATGGACCCCACGGAGGATCTCGCGCGCTTCACCGACCCGGCGCTGCCGTTGCACGACGCCCTGGCCGGCTTCTACGCCGGATTCCTGGAGCCGCTGCGCCAGGGCGACGAGGCCCGGCTGTGCACCCGGCTGCACCTGCGCGAGATGCTCGAGAGCACCGGCCTCGTCGACGGCGACCTGGCGCGCAGCATTCAGCCTCTGCACGAGGCGCTGCTGGCGCTGCTGCGGCGCCACCTCGGGCTGGACGACGTCGACGACGAGCTGCAGCGCCTGGCCCTGTGCATCGTGGGCCTCGGCGTGCAGCTGCACGTGGGCCTGGACATCAACGAAGCCCTGGCGCCCGGCGTGAACACCGCGCCCGGCGCCATCGACCGCTGGCACGACACGCTGCTGCGTGCCGCGCTGGCGCTGGTCGAGGCCGAGGGCCTGCGCCGAAGCCGCCCGCTGGCAAACCGCCCCGCACGGAGCATCCCTTGAAGAGACTGTCCCTGCCCACCCTCCTGGCCACGGCGAGCCTGGCCGGCTGCGCCGGCACCGCCGGCCCTGCCGCGCCCACCCTGCCGCTGGCCGCCAAGGCCGTTGCCTGGCAGGCGCCGCTGCCGCACGGCGGCCGCAGCGCCGAGCTCGCCGGCTGGTGGCGCGCCTTCGACGACCCGCTGATGCCCGCGCTGATCGAGGCCGCGCAGGCCGCCAGCCCCACGTTGGTCTCGGCCCGCGCCCGCATCGAGCGGGCCCGCGCCTTGCTGGCCGCCAGCGACGCCGGGGTGCTGCCGCGCGTGGATGCCGTGGGTGCCGCGCAGCGCGCACGCAGCCTGCCCGAGGCCCCCGCCGCCAGCAGCGCCGCGCTGGGCGTGCAGGCAGCCTGGGAGCTGGACCTCTTCGGCGGCGTGGCCGCGCGGCAACGCGCCGGTGCCCAGCGACTGCGTGGTGCCGAGGCCGGCTGGCACGACGCGCGGGTGTCGCTGGCTGCCGACGTGGCCGCCGCCTACGTCAACCTGCGAGGCTGCGAGGCTCAGCTGCACCAGGCGCAGGCCGACGCCGCCTCGCGCGAGGCGACGGCGCAGCTGACGGATCGCTCCGCCGCTGCCGGCTTCACGGCTCCGGCCGACGCCGCGCTGGTGCGTGCCGGCGCCGCGCAGGCGCGCAGCCAGGCGCGGGCCCAGCAGGCGCAGTGCGACGGGCTGGTCAAGGGCCTGGTGGAACTGACCGACAGCCCCGAGCCTGCGCTGCGCCTGCAGCTGGCCGCTGCCACCGCGCGCCTGCCGCAGGCCGGCGGCCTGGCCACGGTGGCACTGCCGGCACAGCTGCTGCAGCAGCGCCCCGATCTCGCCGAAGCCAGCGCCGCCGTGATCGCCGCCGCGGCCGACGTGGCCGCCGCGCGCGCCGACGAGCTGCCGCGCGTGAGTTTCGCCGGCTCGCTGCAGCTGGCCAGCCTGCGCAGCGCCGGGGTCTCTGCGAGCGGCAGCGTCTGGAGCATCGGCCCCCTGCAGCTGAGCCTGCCCCTGTTCGACCGCGGCAGCCGCCGTGCCGCCACCGCGGCGCAGCAGGCCGCGTACGACGAGGCGGTCGCGCAGCTGCAGGGTGCCACGCGCCGCGCGCTGCGCGAGGTGGAGACCGCCCTCGTGACCCTCGAAGCCACCGCAGCGCGCGAGCGCGACGTGATGGGCGCTGCCGCTGACTTCGAGGCTTCACTCAGCGCCACCGAGGCACGGCAACGCGGCGGGCTGGCCAGCCTGCTGGACCTGGAGACCGCGCGCCGCAACGCGCTGCTGGCGCGCAGCACCATCGTGGAGCTGCAGCGCGAGCGTGCTGCAGCCTGGATCGCCCTCTACCGCAGCCTGGGCGGCGGCTGGACGCCCACCGACGCCGTGCCCACGGCCGGCGCGCCGCAGGCCCCGAACACCTGACTCAGATGCATCGACCATGAACATCACCAGCCTACCCAAGAAGTCCCTGGCGCTCGTCGCCGCCGCGCTGCTGCTGGCCGCCGGCGGCGGTACCGCCCTGCTCGTGCACGCTCAGGACCCCAAAGCCCCGGGAGCCGCCGCGCCGCGCCCCGCGCTCACCGTGACGGTGACGACGCCGCAGCGCGCCACCGTGGCCACTGCGGTGGCCGCCAACGGCAACGTCGCCGCCTGGCAGGAAGCCATCGTGGGCGCTGAGGCCAACGGCATGCGCCTTGCGGAGGTGCTCGTGAACGTGGGCGACGTCGTGCGCCAGGGCCAGGTGCTGGCGCGCTTCGACAGCGCGCTGGCGAGCGCCGACCTGGCGCAGAGTCGCGCCACGGTGGCCGAAGCCGAGGCGCAGCTGGCCGAAGCCGCGGCCAACGCGCAGCGTGCCCGGGACCTGCAGTCCAGCGGCGCGCTCAGCGACCAGCAGGTGGCGCAGCTGCTCACGGCCGAGCGCACCGCGCAGGCCCGGCTCGAGGCCGTGAAGGCCGCGCAGCAGGTGCAGCAGCTGCGCCTGCAGCAGACCCAGGTGCTGGCCCCCGACGCCGGCCTCATCAGCGCGCGCAGCGCCACCGTCGGTGCGGTGGTGCCGGCCGGCACCGAGCTGTTCCGCCTGATTCGCCAGGGACGGCTCGAATGGCGCGGCGAGGTCGCGGCCACCGAGCTGGTGCAGATACAGCGTGGCCAGAGGGTCACCCTCGGCGCCACCGGCGCCAGCGCTCCCGTCACCGGCACCGTGCGCCAGGTGGCGCCCACGGTGGACGCATCCACCCGCAATGCACTGGTGTACGTCGACCTGCCCGACACCGGCGGCCGGCTCAAGGCCGGCATGTTTGCGCGCGGCGAGTTC
>JBILSW010000028.1:0-13077 GCA_044371895.1 Rubrivivax sp. | reverse complement strand
GCCGGCCAGGCTCAGGCGCAGGCCGCTCCAGTCGATGCGCTCGGCGGACGGGTGGCGCGCCAGCGCCTCGAACACCGGGTTCAGAGACGGGAACAGGTGGAAGCGCTCGCGCTGCAGCAGCGCGGCCAGCGCGTCGGTGTCGGTCCAGTCGGGCACCAGCAGCAGCTGCCCGCCACGGTGCAGCGTGAGCAGCAGCGCCAGCGTGAAGCCGAACACGTGGTGCAGCGGCAGTGCGGCGACGGTGGTCCAGCGTTCTTCCAGCGGCCTCGCGGCCAGCGCCGGCCGCAGCCACTGCTCGGCCTGCTGCAGGTTGGCCAGCAGCTGGCGCTGCATCAGCACCACGCCGCGCGCCACGCCGGTGGTGCCGCCGGTGTACTGCAGCACGGCGATGTCGTCGGGGCCGGGCTCGGCCTCGGCCAGCGGCAACGAGCGGCCGCGGTCCAGCGCCACGCCGAAGGCCACGGCACCGGGTAGCGCGGGGGCGGCGGGGCGCGGGCGCTGGCGGCGCCGCAACAGCGCCGCGCGCACGGGGCCGAGCAGCTCGCCGACGCCGGCCACCACCACCAGCGGCAGCGGCTGCGCCTCGAGCACCGGGGCCAGCGCCGTGGCGGCGGCCTCGTCGGCCACCAGCGCGCGGGCCCCGCTGTCGCGCAGCTGGTGCAACAGGGCTTCGCCGGCCAGGGCGGGGTCGACCGGCACGACCACCAGGCCGGCGCGCCAGGCCGAGAGCACCGCCACCGGCAGCGGCAGGCCGCCACGCAGCATCACCGCGAGGCGGTCGCCCTCGGCAAGACCGCGCTGCTGCCAGAAGGCGGCCAGCGCCCGCGAGGCGGTGTCGAGCTCGGCGTAGCGCAGCGAGCGGCCGTGGCAGCGCAGCGCGTCGCGGCCCGCGTGGCGCTCGAGCGCGTGGCGCAGCGCCGCCGTGAGCGTGGCCGGCGCACCGGCGCGGGCGGGCGCCGCCGACGGGGCGAGGTCGCTGCGGGGCAAGGGACGGGGGGCCAGCATCGCGGCAGGGCCCTATGTCAGACCGGCCAGCACCGGCCGCCGGCCGCGGCCCGACCCCGGCCGGCGCGCAAGGCGCACGGGATGCGCGGGGTCGGAGAGTGCTCGCTCATGGGCCAACTGTAAGTTTGGCGCAAGCGGCTGTCTCCCCAGGCTTGCCCTCACCCTGGCGCGTGCGCAGGGGCTCGCAGAGGGGCCAGTTCCTTGGGGTGCGGGCAGGCTATCCCTCCTGCAGGCTCTCGTCCCTGAGCCAGAAGATGTCGAGATTCAGCTTGTCGCGGGCCAGCCTTGCTCGTTCAAGACCCGTTGCGAGGCCAGCCGGGTTCCGACGTTCCGGATGATGGCCCTGCCGCTGAGCGACGAGGTCAGGTTGTGCGCCTCGCCGCCGGCCTGCATGTCGCGCACGCACTCGACCACGACGGCGCGGATGCCGGACAGCGCGTCTTCGGGCTCGGCGGCCAGCCACGACAGCGGGGGGAATTCGGCACACGGGCCCAGGTGCTCGCCGTCTTCGGCCGACCAGGTGACGCGGTACGTGTAGTGATCGGTATTCATCGCGCTGCCCCTTCGGTTTGCTGATGACTCCCAGCACCTGGCGCACCCGGTAGGCCTTGGCCTTGTCGTTCCATCAGGTGTGTGGCGGCTCCTTCATGCTCGCCGCGTACCGCTGTTCCGGCTGTTTCTCCATGGTCGGGATCGTGTAGGCCAGCAGGCCTTCCGCCACCATGGGACTCAGCAGCTCGCGCACCAGATGCTTGTGATCCTGTCTCCCGAGCAGATCGGCCAGTTCCCGGGCGCTCAGCGGCTGCCAGGCGCACAGGTCGGTCAGCAGCGCCCGCATCAGGGCCTTTCTCGGCTTGGTAGCAGGCCCGGGCAGCCGGGCTCGCAAGGCTTCGGGCAGGTGGCCCCGGTCGATTCGGGGCTGCTTGTGGGTATCCGGCCTCACCTTGGGGGCATTTGCCTGAACCTGGTGTGTATCTGCTGACAGGCTGGAGGGTGTTTCGGCAGCCTGGGGGGATCTTCTGTTGCGCGCAATAGTTGTTGAGACTCGCGCAGAAGCAATGAGACTGGCGCGCAGGAGCTAGGGAATCGCTGATTCATCCGGGCAGTCCTCGATGGCAATGAGGGCTGCGGCCTGCGACGACCGTGCCATGAAGCCGACGAGTGGTCTGGGCGAACCATGCTGTGGTCCGAGGGGCAGCCATGCAGCGGGTGCTGACCTTGGCTGCCGGCGGGCGTACTCACGCGAGGCGGCACCAAGCAGCCGTTGGGCCCTGGGACCAGCGAGGCCACGAAGGGCCGCGGTTCGGGGTGCAGCGGGCGTGGGCCACTCACGAGGTGGTTCACGGCGTCGGCGACTGCTTCCGCACGGCTCGAACTGGGAGTACCGACCCTAACCAGACCGGGCAATCAGAAGTCTGGGTGCCGCAAAGCCGTCACACCAGCTGGGCGGCGTCGTAGCCAGCGGCCCAGAAGGCGCCAAGCAGCGACCCTGCGCTGGAACCGACGACCAGATCCACCTGTACGCCCGCCTCTTCCAGCACCTTGACCACACCGATATGGGCATAGCCCCCGGGGCCACCGCTACCCAGCACCAGGGCCACGCGGGGCTTCGGTTCGGCGCTGCTGGCTGTGGCCTGGGCCACGGGGCTGTCGGGCTCGGTGCAGCTGAAGGCTGCGCAGCCCGACAGCCCGATGGCCAACAGCAGACCACACATCGTGAAGAGGTGCTTCATGTTCGCGGCTTCCGCTGTGTCTGGGGTGGGTTGATGGCAAGCGGCACAGCTTCGGGCAGGGCCAGCCCAAGGCCGATGCGCACCATCATGTCGGCCGACAAGGCCTGTTCCACGCCGGGGGCCAGGTTCAGGTGTTGCATGACATTGGCCTGCGTGATGCTCGCCATGCCGTGCAGCGCGGACCAGATGAACATGGCCTGTCGGTCGGCCTGCGCATGGTCTTCGGGCTGCCCGCCGTGCATGGCGCGCAGGCTGTCGCGCAGCAAGTTGAAGGCGTGGACCGCGTGCTGCACCAGGGCCGGGTGCTGGGCGGGTTCGGGCCAGGGCGTGCCGAACATCAGGCGGTACTCCAGGGGCTTCTTGCGCGCATAGCCCATGTAGGCGTGGCCCATGGATTCCAAGTCGGCCGCGGGGTTGCCCGTGCGCGGGCGGTCGTCCAGGTGCTGCGCGAAATCAGCAAAGCAACGGCGCATGATCTCGGCCAGCAAATGGTCGCGGCTTTCGAAATGGCGGTAAGGCGCCTGGTGCGAAATGTCCAGCTTGCGCGCCACATCGCGCATGCTCAGGCCTTCAATCCCGTGTTCGGCAATCACTTCGCGAGCCGCTTGAACACAGGCTTCCTTCAGCGATGGAGCAAAGTCTCGGGAACGGGTCATGGCGTTTGATTCTGCCGAAGGCATGGGCCCAGGCTCAGGCTTGGCGGGCCATGCCGGCCATGACCTTGCCCAAGATCTTGACGCTGCCCCAGCGCGGCGAGACGCCCAAGGAATATCCAAGCAGCTTGGCCAGCAACCCAGGCCGTACCGTGCCCCAGCGGCCCAGCGCGTCCAGACTGACCCGGGCCACCACTTGCGGTTCTTCGGCCTGAGCCATCGTCATCTGCGAGCGCGCAGCGAAGCCTGAGCGCACCGGCCCGGGCGCTACCGCCAGCACCTGCACGCCCAGACCAGATCATTCCTCGTGCAGACCTTCAGACAAGGTCTGCACATAGGCTTTGGTTGCTACGTGTTGGCCGAACGAGCCACGCCCTGAAACGCCACCACCGAACTCATCAGAACGAGCCCGCCCCGCCCGCGCTGCACCATTCGCTGCCCCATGCCCCAGCTCAGCGCTGCCAGTGCCCCGCAGTTGACCTGCAGCATGTCCATTTCGGTGGGCAGGTCGTTCTGAAGAAACGGGCCGGAGGTGCCAAACCCTGCTGCACACACCACCAGCCCCACGTCGTGATCGGCAGTGCGCGCCAGTACCTGCTGCACGCCTTCAGGGTGCGACAGGTTCGCCAGAACGACCTGGCAATGCACCCCGTGTGCATCCGTCAGCGAATTCGCCAGTTGCTCCAGCTGCGGCTGCCGCCGCGCCACCAGGATGACATGCACCCCGCGCTGCGCCAGCTCCACGGCGAAGGCGCGGCCGATGCCTTCCGAGGCGCCTGTGACCAGCGCCCAGGAGCCGTACTTTCGGGCAAAGGCCGGCGCTGCGCTGCTCATCTTGAAAACCTATGCTGTTGACACTGTCTACAAGTGTCCGACAGAATGCACGGGCTGGACGACCGCACCTGGCGCGACGTGGCCATCTGGGCCAAGCCCCTGAAGTTCATGGCGTCCACGGCGCTGTTCGCGGCCACCACCGCTTGGTTCGTCGGCCTGCTGCCCGAGTCTTTTCGCAGCACGCGTGCCGTGCTGGGGTTGGCATGGATGGTGGTGCTGACCGCCAGCTTCGAGGTGGGCTGCATCAGCCTGCAGGCCGCCCTGGGCCAGGGTTCACACCACTACGTGGGCGACCGGTTGCACGCCGCGCTGTTTGGGCTGATGGCGGTGGCCGCCGTGATGCTGACCGCCACCCAGCTCGTATTGGCATGGTGGGTTGCCCGCCACAGCACAAGTCGGCACACCGTGCTGACACGGGCTATCGTGGCCTGCCCGGTGTTGACATTCCTGCTCGCCACTGCCAGCGGCTTCCTGCTGGGTGGCCAGCAGCCGCCAGCAGGCGTGGGCCTTCCCATTGTGGGCTGGCACATCGGCGGCACCGATGCCCGCCCGGCCCACTTTCTGGGGGTCCATGCGCAGCAGTTGGTACCCTTGGCGGGCTTGGCGCTGCAGCGGGCGCTGTTGCACCACCCGGCCTGGTGGCTGACCGTCGTGGTGTTGGGCTACGGGCTGCTGTGGGCGCTACTGGTGGCAAGCGCTCTGCCGTAGTGTGGCCCGATTCCAACCTTCCTTCGCACGGGTGTGGCCGAGAACATGACCTGCTCTGGCCCGGCGTGAAGCGGACGTATGGCGTCTCGCTCTGGGGGGCCCATGGACGTCTGAAACAACTCTTGGCTTCCGACCTTCACTGCAAGGAAGGCACCAGCATGGCCCTGCGAACAGCCAGGAATCTGCCCCTCGCCACGATCGGCTCCTGGCCGTGTCGAGCCAGAGTGGGCTTCAGATTCCACGCCGGAAACCTGCCATTCGCAGGTGCGCCATGACAAGATTTGGGAGCGAGTCGTGAAGGACGGCTTGTTGCGCCTCTCCTATGCCGCAGCCACGGCCCGCGCCTGCGCTGTCCCACCCGCCCGCACGAACGTCCCGCCACCCAGTTGGTGGATCGTCTGCAGTTCGGTGCCGTTGTCCCGGAAGGCCCAGCGCCCGCCACTGAAGATGCGCACGTCGGCCGCCGCGGCCGCCACCTCGGCGAAGCAGGTGTCGTAGGCCTGCTCGGCGCGCGGCTCGGCGATGCGGTGGCATTTCAGCCACGCCGCGCAGCAGTGCTCGATCACCGGCATACCCAGCATCGGCCCGGCGTGCGCGTGCAGGCCCAGGCGCGCCAACTTGTCGCCATCGCGCCCGCGACCAGCACGCGCGTGAACGTGGTCTTGTCGATCACCACGGCGATGCGCGGCGGCGTGAACTCCGCGTTGCGCGCGCGCCTCAGCGTGGGTGGCGGCGCCGCACCGCCAGCACCAGCCCGCCCAGACCCAGCAGCCACATGGCGGTCGTGGCCGGCTCCGGGATGGCAGCGGCAGGAATCAGCTCGAGATTCAGCTGGTACAGCCCCAGGGCGGCCGAGTTGCCGACCCCCACTTGCGGCGCCCGGTTCTGCACGCGGACCTGGATGTCGTACTCCAGGTCGGGCTGAAACAGGCCGAGCAGGTTGCCGCCGCTCTGCCCATCGGTCGTGCGCCAGTCGGCGATGACCTCGCCGGCCGGGCCCGTCAGCGTCACGAAGGCGTTGCAGGTGCCGCGGCCGAGCACGGAGACGCAGTTCACATCGCCGCCGAAGCTGAAGCCCGTGAGCTCGTTGACTCGAAAGCTGGCGCGGAACTCGGTGGAGGTCTCGCTGAGGGCGAAGCCGCCGTCCGGACCGCTGACGCCGGCCAGGCTGGCCACGTTGCCACTGGAAAAGATGGCCGAAGGCCGCAGGTCGCTGGCCTGCTCGGCGTTGCTCAGTGCATCGGCGAACGAGTTCGGGCGGCCCGACTCCGGCGGGTCGTAGACCTCGGTGACCATCGTTTCCAACGTCTCGTCGAACGACAAGCCGTTGCCGAACCGCGACGTGCCTTCAGCAGGGCCGTCGGGGTTCAGCCCGGCCTGCGCGCCGGTCTGGAAGGTGGAGACGCGGTGCAGCACCGCCGTGTAGAACAGCGAAGCCGACGACGACGGCCCGGCGGCGCAGCACAGCGCCAGGCCGCAAACGACGGGTTGCAGGCGCAGCGCGCGCGCCGTGGGTACGCGATGCAGGTTGTGCATGCCAAAAAGTCTATGCGAAACCGGTGAGCCCGCGGCCACGCGGGCCGGCCGCCGGCGCCCGCGGGCGCCTGTTTGGGGGGGTGCCGTTGGAATGGCCAGCGTCCTTCAGCCCGGCCTTTCGCGCTCCTCAGGCGGGTACGGGTCGGCGACGTAGGCCGGCCCCTTCATCACCATCACGACGATGCAGCCGATGGCGACGGTGAACACCAGCGTCCAGTGCGGCAGCATCAGGCTCGCGAGCTGGTCGATCCGCATCCACGAGGCGGCGTCGGCCGCGGGTCCATCGCTGGGCGCCAGCCACCAGAGCAGCGCGATCAGAAGCGCCGGGGCCGCGGTGCCGATCAGCAAGATCGTGGGTAGGCGCTTCCAGATTCGCCACTCCAGCCCGCTGGGCGAACGCCGGAAGCCCGGCAAGCGCTGGAGAGCGCTTCACTGCCGTGCTCCCGGTCGACGACGAACCCTCATCCTCTGCCTCGGCCAATGCCGCGTCGAGGAGGATAGGACCTTCAACGCCCTTTTCCTTCCCCATGGCACCCCGAACACGGCCCTCGACGCGTGTGTGCCTGTCTCTGAAGGTGGCGCAAGACTGTTGAGCATTGATGGCGCAGCCGAAAGTCGTCCTTCTTCGGTGCCTGCTGCGGGTTGCTCCTAGTCGCCAGCCCGCTGCCACCGGTTCCGCGAACCCTCGGACGCAGCCCAATCCAGTGGCCCGAGGTGCCGGGTCGCATGAACCGTCGAGGTTGGGCAGCGTCAGGCCGCCTGCAGCGCCTGGCCGCGAGCCGGCGCACGAGGCGGTGCACGCGCCTGCAGACCCAAGTGCGCAAGGATCTTCTCGAAGACCGGCTGTTCCAGGATGGCCGCAATGATCTTCAACTCGCCATCGCAGGTCGGGCAGTGCTCCATGTCGATCTCGAACAGCCGCTTTGGCAGCTTGGCCCAGCTCAGGCGCATCGGTCGGTGGTGCGCGCAGCTCGCCTCGCACTCACCGGTCTTCGCTTCCTGCTCGGCGGCCCGGGCTGCCAGACAGAGTGAGCGCCATGGCCGTTTTCCCCCAGGGCTTGAGCAACGTCGACGCCCGCTGCAACGCCGGCGAGCGGCGGGTGCTGGACCCGTTGAAGCGCTGCCTGGAGGACGACGACCTCGTCTGGCACGACGTGCCCATCGGATCGCGCGCACGCCAGCCCGACTTCGTGATGCTGAGCCCGCGCTGGGGCGTGCTGCTGCTGGAGGTGAAGGACTGGAAGCGCGGCACGCTGGGCGCGGCACCGCGCAACAGTGAGGAGCTGCACACCCGCTGTGCCAGGACAGCGACGACGACGCGCTGCGCCTGCTGTACGTGGCGATGACCCACTCAACCGAGCGGCTGCTGCTCAGCGCCTCGGTCGACACGCCGCTGGTGGCGCGCGTGGGGCAGGCGCTGGGCGAGTGCTGCGCCGCCTTGGCACGGCCTAGAACGTGACGATCTGGCGCCCCTGCTCGAGCAGTGCGCGCGGGCTGGCGTGGCCGCGGTCGTCGGCCAGCAGCGGCAGCCCGGCGGCCTGCACCGTGTCGAGCACGCCGTAGCTCTTGGCGCAGTGGCGGCACACACCCGCCACCTGCACGCTCTGCAGCAGGGCGTGCAGGCGGTGGTCAGGCGCGGCCAGTTCGGCGGCGGTGACGCTGCCGCCGCCGCCGAACACCACGACCACGTCGTCGCCCGCGCGCTGCAACTCCTGCGCGAGCATCAGCGCGCGGCAGACGGCCGGCTGACCCGAGCCTTCGAGGCGGCTGTAGATGACGATGGCGATCTTGTGCATGCGGGGCTCCTGGTGGACGAAGGGGTCAGCCTTCGTCGCGCCAGGGGGCCGGGGATGACTGCGCTGCGGCGCCGGGCCTCAGCTGCCGGCGCGCGTGTACATCAGGATCTGCTGCATCTCGTGTTCGGTGACGACGTCGCGCGTGATGCGCATCTGATTCGTCCTCATGTCCCAGAGCTTGCCCATCTGCGTCAGGAACTCGGCGCGCGAGACCATGCGGTCCTTGTTGCCGTCCAAGCAGGCGGTTTGGGCGAGTTGAACGGATTGCCGTCAAACCAGGGGCCCCTTGGATCGTTGTCTGGGTTCTTGAAGTGGCTGCGCTTCTCGTCTACGGAGTCAAGCTTCTTTGGCAGCCAACCGGGTGCCTTCGCGTACACCAGCAGTTGGTTGTGGTCGGTCGAGAAAGTCTTCGCATCGTTGTTGCTGTTGTCGCTCGATCTCCAGACAGCGTTGGCAACAAAGTTCCCCCGCCCAGACACCTCATCCATCAACACCTTGAGGTAGTGCCCCTCGTTGTCGTCGTAGTGCTCGAAGGCGCTCTTGGTGTTGTAGGGCGGGTCGATGAAGATGCACTTCACCTGGCCGCGGTAGAGGGGCAGCAGCGCCTTCAGCGCCTGCAGGTTGTCGCCTTGCACCAGCAGGTTGCCGGGTGCGCCATCGGCGCTGCCGAAGCGGTGGCCGGCGGCATGCGGGCGCAGCACGCGCGTGGGCACCTGCTGCGCGGTGCGGAAGGCAGCATCGCGGTGGAGCCAGTCGAGGGTGGGCATGGGCGGTGTCGGTGGGTGGAGGCCGCGGCTCAGCGGGCAATGTCGTAGCGCGCCTTCAGGCGCGTGAGCGCGTGCGCCCTGGGCAGCAGGCCGCGGTGCTGCAGCTGGCCCACCACGATGCCGGGGTGTACGCCGATCTCGGCCGCAAAGGCCTCGATCTCCTCGGCCACCAGCGGCACGAAGGGCAGGCGCGCCTGCTGCGCGCGCGGAATCAGCGTGTCGGCGGCAAAGCGGTTGGCCTCTTGCTCCTCGGGCGAATCGACGGTGTCGCTGGCGGCGGCGTCGTCCAGGAAGATGGCGCGCGTGGGGTGCCTGAGCACGTGCGCCACCTCGTGGAAGAAGCTGAACCAGAACAGGTCGTTGCACTTGCCCAGCAGCGAGAGCTGGATCAGCGGCCGGCCATTCAGGAAGCGCGCCACGCCCGAGACGTGCGTGCCCGGCAGCGGCGGCACGAACACCAGCGCCACGCCGGCCTGGCCGCACAGGCGCACCACCTCGGGCCCGATCTCCTCGGCGGGCCGCAGGCTCAGGGCGCGCATCGCCGGCAGCGCGGCCTGCAGGCGCGCCGGCTCGTAGTCGGCCAACGCCAGCCGCGCAGCCTGCAGCTCGCCCATGCGCAACCACGCGGTGATGGCAGCCACGTCGGTCTGCTGGCTGGGGCGGGCGCGGCGGAACTGCGGCTGCATCTGGTCGTAGTGGGCCTGCCAGCCGGCAGGGGAGGCTACGTTGAAGAAGCGCAGCAGATGCTCGACCAGCTCCTGCTTGAACGCGGCCGTCAGGCGGCCCTGGGGCAGCGCCCCGGCCTCCTGCAGCGCCTTCAGCGGAAACCGCTCCAGCCAGGGCACGTGCCCGCGCGAAGCTTCGGCGCTGCGCTGGCGCGCCAGGTGCTCGCGGTACTGCGCCTCGCGTGAAAGCCAGAACTGTGCGGGCACCTCGAGCACCCGCTCGAGCTCGAGCGCGGTGTCTTCGGTGATCTCCTTCTTGCCGGCGAGGATCTCGTTGACGGCCTGCACCGGCCGGCCCAGGCGGTGCGCCAGTTCGCGCTGCTTCCAGTCGCGCTCTTCCATCAGGTCGCGCAGCGTGGCGCCCGGGGGCGACACCTCGCGCGGCGTGTAGGCCAGGGTGGTTTCAGTCATGGTAGTTCTCCACGTCGAGCAAGGTGACGGCGTCGACGGCGCGCCAGTCGAGCCCGCCATCGGGTTTGGCCAGGGGTGGTTGTTTCGTGGGCCGGATCACCAGCCGCAGCTCCTTGTCGAGCCGGCACGAGAGCTGGCCCTTGCGGTCGCCGGTGAGTTCCTCCCACTTGCCGGGTAGGGTGCGCAGCACCTCCAGGCTGGCGGCAGCGGCCAGGTCGTCGAGCCGTGTGGCCAGCTTGTCGGCCGCGGCCTTCTGCCATTGGCGCTGGCGCGCGGCCCTGTCTTCGCACAGACGCTTCAGCCTGGAGTCCGCAAACTCGACTTGCATCTCGATTATTGTTCACCCCTTAGGTGAATCAATGTACAGAAAGTGGGCTGATCTGAACCGCCTGCGCCATGAAAAAGGGCCGGCTGAGCCGGCCCTTCTGGAGGGGGTGCCTATCGGTGGTTGCGGCGCCTCAGGCCCTCAACGCCGCCAGCACCTCATCCAGCATCTTCTTCGCATCGCCGAACAGCATGCGGTTGTTCTCTTTGTAGAACAACGGGTTGTCCACCCCCGCGTAGCCGCTGGCCATGCTGCGCTTCATCACGATGCTGGTCCTGGCCTTCCACACCTCGAGCACCGGCATGCCGGCGATGGGACTCGCGGGGTCGTCCTGCGCGGCGGGGTTCACGATGTCGTTGGCGCCGATGACCATGGTGACGTCCGTCTCCGGGAAGTCCTCGTTGATCTCGTCCATCTCCAGAACGATGTCGTAGGGCACCTTGGCCTCGGCCAGCAGCACGTTCATGTGGCCCGGCATGCGGCCGGCCACCGGGTGGATGCCGAAGCGCACGTTCACGCCCTTCTCGCGCAGCAGCTTGGTGATCTCGAACACCGTGTGCTGCGCCTGCGCCACCGCCATGCCGTAGCCCGGCACGATGATCACGCTCTTGGCTTCCTTCAGCAGCTCGGCCGTATCGGCGGCGCTCACCGGCACTACCTCGCCCTGGGGCTGCGCCGCCGCGCCACCCGCGGCCGCCGGGGCCGGTGCACCGCCACCGAACCCGCCGGCGATCACGCTGATGAAGTTGCGGTTCATCGCGCGGCACATGATGTAGCTGAGGATCGCGCCCGAGCTGCCGACCAGCGCACCGGTCACGATCAGCAGGTCGTTGCTCAGCATGAAGCCCGTGGCCGCCGCCGCCCAGCCCGAGTAGCTGTTGAGCATGCTCACCACCACCGGCATGTCGGCGCCGCCGATGGCCATCACCATGTGCACGCCGAAGGCCAGTGCGATGACCGTCATCACCAGCAGGGGCAGCATGCCGGCGTCGATGTTGTTGGCCTGCAGGAACAGGTGGCCGAAGTACACGACGACCAGCAGACCCGCCAGGTTGAGCCAGTGCCGCGCCGGCAGCAGCAGCGGCTTGCCACCGATCTTGCCCGACAGCTTGCCGAAGGCGATGACCGAGCCCGAGAAGGTGACGGCGCCGATGAGGATGCCGACGTAGATCTCGACCTTGTGGATCGTCTTCTCCACCGGCGTGGGGAACACGGTGGAGGTGTCCACGTAGCTCGCGAAGCCCACCAGACAGGCCGCCAGGCCCACCAGGCTGTGCATCAGCGCCACGAGCTCGGGCATCTGCGTCATCTGCACCTTCTTCGCGGCATAGAGGCCGATGCCCCCGCCCACGACCAGCGCGCCCACGATCCACGGGATGCCCGCCGCGGTGACGCGCGGCCCCAGCACGGTGGCGAAGACCGCCAGCGCCATGCCGGCCATGCCCAGGAAGTTGCCGCGGCGCGCCGTCTCGGGGTTCGAGAGGCCGCCCAGGCTCATGATGAAAAGAATGATCGCGCCGATGTAGGCGACGGTGGCGAGGCTTGCGCTCATGTTGGTGTGGGCCTCTCGATTACTTGCGGAACATGGCGAGCATGCGCCGCGTCACCGCGAAGCCGCCGAACATGTTGATGGCGGTGAGCACCAGCGCCACGACCGCGCACACCAGGATCAGCGTGTTGGGCCGGCTGGCCGCACCGGCCGCATCGAGCGGCGGCGCCACCTGCACCAGGGCGCCGATGGCGATGATGGAGCTGATGGCGTTGGTCACGCTCATCAGCGGCGTGTGCAGGCTGGGCGTGACATTCCACACCACCATGTAGCCCACGAAGCAGGCGAGCACGAAGACGGTGAAGTGCTGCAGGAAGCTGGCCGGCGCGTAGGCGCCGACGAACCAGAACAGCAGTGCGCCGATGGCGAACACGATGGCCAGCGTCTTGCCCGACATCGGCTCCACCGAGCCGTGGCCATGGCCCTTGGACGCCTTGGGCGCTGCTGCCGCGGCGGCCTCGGCCTTCGGCTTGGGCGGGGCCGGCGGCAGCTTGGGTGGTGGCGCCGGCCAGGTGATCTCGCCGTCCTTGATGACCGTGAGCCCGCGGATGGCGTCGTCCTCGAAGTTGACGTTCACCGTGCCGTCCTTGGTCTTGCACAGCTCTTCCGTCAGGCGCAGCAGGTTGGTGGCGTAAAGGGTGCTGCTCTGCTTGGCCAGCCGGCTGGCCAGGTCGGTGTAGCCGACGATGGTGACGCCGTGCCGCACCACGGCCTCGCCGGGCACGGTGAGCTCGCAGTTGCCGCCCTGCTCGGCGGCCATGTCGACGATGACGCTGCCGGGTTTCATCGTGGCCACCATCTCGGCGGTGATGAGCTTGGGCGCCGGCTTGCCCGGGATCAGCGCGGTGGTGATGATGATGTCGACTTCGCGCGCCTGCTTGGCGTACATCTCGCGCTGCGCGGCCTGGAAGCCTTCGCTCATGACCTTGGCGTAGCCGCCGCCGCCCGAGCCCTCTTCCTCGTAGTCGACCTTGACGAACTCGCCGCCGAGCGAGACCACCTGGTCGGCCACCTCGGCGCGCGGGTCGTTGGCGC
>JBILSW010000368.1:0-3881 GCA_044371895.1 Rubrivivax sp. | reverse complement strand
CCCCAGGCATTGAACTTCTGCTGCTCGGCGCCCTTGTCCTTGAGCTGCGTGAAGCCCAGAGCGATGCCCAGCTTGCGGTCGGCGAACTGGTCGATGTAAGAGAGCGTGACCCGGTCGCCGTCGCCCTCGCCGGCGCCGGAATCGATGCCCGTTTTCTCCTCGCGGTACGAGCCTTGGATCACGCGCTTGGTGAAGTCCAGCGGGCGCACGGTCTTGAGGTCGATCGTCGATGCCAGGCCCTGGTTCACGAGGCTGGCCTTGGGCGTCTTGTAGACGTCCACGCCGCTGAGCAGCTCGGCCGGGAACTGGTCGAACTCCACGCCGCGGCTGTCACCGGTGGAAGCCTGCTCTCGGCCGTTCAGCGTGGCGGCGTTGAAGTCGGGGCTCAGGCCGCGGACGCTGACGTTCTGCGAACGGCCGGTGCTGCGATTGCGCTGCGTGGCCAGGCCGGGCAGGCGCGAGATCGCGTCGGCCACGGTGTTGTCGGGCAGCTTGCCCACGTCCTCGGCGCTGATGGCCTCGACGACACCGTCGTTGTTCTTCTTAACCGTGATCGCGCTCTCGATGCCGCGTCGGATGCCGGTGACGGTGACCACCGTCGCCGTGTCGGCCGCCGCCGGCGCTGCCTGCTGGGCATGGACCATGCCGCTGGCGGCCAACAGGGTGGCTACGGCGGCGGCCACGGGAGTGGCTCGCAGCAACACGGAGCCCGAGTGCACGGGCGGGAACTTCTTCATGGGTGTCTCCTGGGACTCTTGGAGGGCTTCGGGGCCGACGGCTGACGCCCGGTTGGCTGCAGTCCGCTGCCGCGGGAACGTGACGGGGATTGGGACCTGAACTTTGTACCAAAACTAGATCGCCTGTACCCCTGCGTAAACCCTAGATCGGTGCGCCCGGTTCGGCGTTACGGTGCGCCATTCTTGGCTTGCGCTCCTAGGCACGCGACCTTTAGGCCGCCCCGGCTGCACCGAGATGGGGACTGTCCAATCCATGTCCTGGCAATTTGTAGCCAAACTACATTTTCGATCGGTGAGTCCCCGCCTGACTGCGGGTGCCGCCGCGGCGGCGCGTGTCGCACTTTGGCGACAGTGCCTGGGTCGCCAAGTTGCTGCGCTGGTGGCTTGCGCCAGCCTGTCAGCCGCCCTGGCGACGCCCCCGGCCGCCGCCCAGCTGCGCCTGCACGTGCCCTCGCCCGACTGGCGCGACCAGATCCTGTACTTCGTGATGACCGACCGTTTCGCTGACGGCGACCCGGCCAACAACGACCAGGGCGCTGGCGAGTACCGGCCGGGCGACCGCACGCGCTTCCAGGGTGGCGACTTCCAGGGCCTGATGCAGCGGCTGGACTACGTCCGCGGCCTCGGGGCGACGGCGCTGTGGATCACGCCGCCGGTAGCCAACCAGTGGCTGGCGCCCGACGGCGTGTACAGCGGCTACCACGGCTACTGGGCGCAGCACTTCAAGCAGGTCGACCCGCACCTGGGCACCCTGGGCGACTACCAGCGCCTGAGCGACGCGCTGCACCGCCAGGGCCTGTACCTGGTGCAGGACATCGTCGTCAACCACACCGGCAACTACTTCGGCTACGGCACGCGCTGGCGCGCCGAAGACCCCGGGCGCGCCTGGCGCGGCTGGCAGGGGCACGACCGCACGGCGCCAGTGCCGCGCCCCACCCAGCCGCCGTTCGACCGCAACGACCCGCGCGACCCCGCGCAGCGCGCCCAAGGCATCTACCACTGGACGCCCGACGTCGCCGACTACACCGACCCCGTGCAGGAAGCGACATTCCAGATGGCGGGTCTGGACGACCTCAACACCGAGAACGCCGCCGTGCGCCGCGCGCTGCGCGACAGCTACGGGTTCTGGGTGCGCGAGGTGGGCGTGGACGCCTTCCGCGTGGACACCGCGTTCTACGTACCGCCGGCGTTCTTCCGCGACTTCCTGCGCTCCGGCGACCTCGCCGCGCCCGGCATCGAGCGCGTGGCGCGCGCCACCGGCCGCGAGGGCTTCTTCACCTTCGGCGAGGGCTTCGGCATCGACAAGCCCTTCCGCGACGAGCAGGCGCGCAAGATCGACCGCTGGCTGCGCGACCGCCAAGGCCCGTTGATGCCGGGCATGCTGAACTTCCCGCTGTACGGCGCCTTCGGCGACGCGTTCGCGCGCGGCCGGCCGCCGGCGGAACTGGCCCACCGCATCCGGCAGACCATGGCGCTGCACGAGCGGCCGCACCTGATGCCCACCTTCGTGGACAACCACGATGTCGACCGCTTCCTGAAGGGCGGCACGGTGCCGGGGCTGCGCCAGGCGCTGCTGGCGATGATGACGCTGCCGGGGGTGCCGGTGCTGTACTACGGCACCGAGCAAGCCTTCACTGAGCCGCGCGCCAGCATGTTCGCGGCCGCTACGACACCGGGGCCCCGCTGTACCGCGACATCGCCGCTATGGCCGCGCTGCGCCGCGGCGACCGCGTCTTCAGCCGCGGCACGCCGCGGGTGCTGCACGCCGAGGGCGCGGCGCCGGGCGCCATCGCCTGGGCCATGGAGCACACCGAGGCCGGCGTGCAGCGCCGCGCGCTGGTGGTGCTGAACACGGCGGAGCACGCCGCGCTGCTGCCGGCCGTGGCCACGGGCTGGCCCGCGGGCACGGTGCTCGAGGGGCTGCACGGTCTGGACGGTCCGCCGGCACGCGCCGTGGTGGGCCCCGGCGGCCGGCTGACCCTGCCGCTGGTCGCGCGCAGCGGGCAGGTGTGGCGCGTGGCCGCGGCAGGCCCGGGGCCGGCCGCGGCCGAGGCCGCGCCGCGCCTGCAGGCCCTGCCCGACATGCGCGTGCGCGGCGACTTCACCGTGCGCGGCCAGCTGCCGCCGGGCCCGGCGCGCGACTGGCGGCTGGTGGTGGACGGCCAGCTTGCCGGCGCGCAGCCGCTGCAGCCCGACGCGCGCGGCCGCTTCAGCGCCCGCGTCGACACCTCGGCCATGGTGGACCCGGCGGCCGAGCATCAGCTCAGCGTGTGGGCCGAAGGCGCGCCGGCGGCGGTGCCGCTGCGCTTCCGGGTCGATCGCGCGTGGACGCTCGCCGCGCGGGCCGACGACCCCGCGGGCGACGACCGCGGCGCGCTCGGCCCGCATGCCGGCCGCTACCTCTACCCCACCGACCCGAGCTGGGGCGACAAGCGCCAGATGGACCTGCGCGCCGTGGCCGTGCACGCCGCCGGTGGCGCGCTGCGCATCGACATCGGCCTGCACCGCCTGACGACGCTGTGGAACCCGGCCAACGGCTTCGACCACGTGCACCTGACGGTGTTCATCGAGCTGCCGGGCGAAGGGCCCGGCGCCACCGTGATGCCGCTGCAGGACGGCACGCTCCCCGACGATATGGGCTGGCACCGCCGGCTGCGCGTGGGCGGCTGGAGCAACGCGCTGTTCTCGCACGAGGGCGCCGACGCCACGCACGAGGGCACGCCCGTGGCGCCGGGCGCAGCGCTGCGCGTCGACGCCGCGCGCCACACCGTCAGCCTCACGCTGCCGGCGGCGGCACTGGGGCGCAAGGCCTCGCTGGCCGGCGCGCGCGTATGGGTGGCCACCTGGGACTACGACGCCGGCTACCGCGCGCTGGCCCCCGAGCCCGGCGCCTTCGCGATGGGCGGAGCGCCCGCGGGATCGCCCAAGGTGATGGACGCCTCGGCCGTGCTGCGGCTGCGCTGAGCTTCGGAGGCCAGGGCCGAGCCTGTCCACGCCCCGCGCCGCGTCGCTACGATTCCGCGATGGTCGCTGACGTCGCCACCCTCGCGCTGCAGCATACGCCCCAGGCGCACCGCGCCGGCAAGACGCACGCGCTGGCCCTGCCCGACGCGCTGCTGCTGGCCTGGCTGGCGCTGGAGGGCC
>JBILSW010000367.1:0-3882 GCA_044371895.1 Rubrivivax sp. | reverse complement strand
CGACAGCTACAACGCCAACCCCGACTCCGTGCTCGCCGCCATCGAGGTACTGGCCGGCCTGCCCGGGCCGCGCTGGCTGATCCTGGGCGACATGGGCGAGGTCGGCGAGGAGGGCCCGCGCTTCCACGCCGAGGTGGGCGAGCGCGCGCGCGAGCGCGGCATCGAGGCCTTCTGGTCCGCCGGCGCGCTGTGCGTGCACGCCGCCGCCGGGCGGCACTTCGCGACCACGGCCGAGCTGGCCGCGGCGCTGAACGACACCGCGCAGCGCCCGAGCGCGCGCTCGGTGCTGGTGAAGGGTTCGCGGTTCATGAAGATGGAACAGGTGGTGCAGGCGCTGCGCACCGCGTGGGGAGACGCGCCGTGCTGCTGAGCCTGACGCAATGGTTGTTGGCGCTGTATCCCGAGGATCTGGGGTTCCTGCGCGTGTTCCAGTACCTCACGTTCCGTGCCGTGCTGGCGGCGATGACGGCGCTGCTGATCGGCCTGGCCTTCGGCCCCTGGGTGATCCGCAAGCTCACCGAGATGAAGATCGGCCAGCCCATCCGCGAGTACGGCGTGCAGGCCCACCTGGGCAAGCGCGGCACGCCCACGATGGGCGGCGTGCTGGTGCTCATCGGCATCGGCGTGAGCACGCTGCTGTGGTTCGACTGGACCAACCGTTTCGTCTGGGTGGTGATGCTGGTCACCTTCGGCTTCGGCGCCATCGGCTGGGTGGACGACTACCGCAAGGTCGTGCACAAGGACCCGGAGGGCATGCGCAGCCGCGAGAAGTTCTTCTGGCAGAGCCTGATCGGCCTGGTGGCCGCGCTGTACCTGGCCTTCAGCGTCGCCGAGACCAGCAACCTTCGCGTGCTCGAGCTGTTCCTGCGCTGGGTGGGCAGCGGGTTCAGCACCGAGCTGCCGCCGCGCGCCGACCTGATGGTGCCGTTCTTCAAGAGCATCAGCTACCCGCTGGGCGTGTTCGGCTTCATTGCCCTGAGCTGGTTCGTCATCGTCGGCGCGAGCAACGCGGTGAACTTCACCGACGGGCTGGACGGCCTGGCCATCATGCCGGTGGTTATGGTGGGCAGCGCGTTGGGCGTGTTCGCCTACGTGGTGGGGCGCGCGGACTTCTCGCGCTACCTGCTGTTCCCGCACATCCCCGGGGCCGGCGAGCTGCTGGTGTTCTGCGCCGCCATGGCCGGCGCGGGGCTGGCCTTCCTGTGGTTCAACGCCAACCCGGCGCAAGTGTTCATGGGCGACGTCGGCGCGCTGGCGCTGGGCGGGGCCCTGGGCACCATCGCCGTCATCACGCGCCAGGAGATCGTGCTCGGCATCATGGGCGGCATCTTCGTGGCCGAGGCCCTGAGCGTGATGATCCAGGTGGCCTGGTTCAAGTACACGAAGCGGCGCTACGGCACCGGGCGACGCGTGTTCCTGATGGCACCGCTGCACCACCACTTCGAGAAGAAAGGCTGGGCCGAGACGCAGGTGGTGGTGCGCTTCTGGATCATCACGATGCTGCTGTGCCTGGTGGGGCTGGCGAGCCTGAAGCTCCGGTGAGCACGATGGACTGGCTCAACGGAACCCCCGTCCTCGTCCTGGGCCTCGGCACCAGCGGCCTGGCCATGGCGCGTTGGTGCGCGCGGCATGGCGCGGCGGTGACGGTGTGGGACTCGCGCGAGCAGCCGCCCGGTTCCGCGGCGCTGGCCGCCGAACACCCAGGGGTGGCGCTGCGCTCCGGCGCGCTCGATGCCACGCTGCTGCAGGGCTGCCAGCTGGTGCTGAAGAGCCCCGGCCTGGCCCCGGCCGACGAGCGCATCGCGCCGCTGCTGGACGAGGCCCGCGCCACCGGCATCGCCGTGCTGGGCGAGCTGGACCTGTTCGCCCGCGCGCTGGCCGACCTGAAGGCCGCGCGCGGCTACGCGCCCCGCGTGCTGGCGATCACCGGCACCAACGGCAAGACGACCACCACCGCGATGACCGCGCTGCTGGTGGAACGCGCGGGCAAGACCGTGGCCATGGCCGGCAACATCGGCCCGGCGCTGCTGGACGCGCTGGCCGGGCGGCTGGCCGCCCACGACGCCGACCCCGCCTCGGCGCTGCCCGAGGTGTGGGTGCTGGAACTCTCGAGCTTCCAGCTCGAAGGCGGCGGCAGCGGCGTGTCGCGGGCCGCCTGGGGCTTCGAGCCCGACGCCGCGGCCATCCTGAACCTGACACAGGACCACCTCGACTGGCACGGCACGATGACCGCCTACGCCGCGGCCAAGGCGCGCATCTTCGGCACGCGGGCGGTGTGCGTGATCAACCGCGACGACGCCGCGGTCGAGGCCCTGCTGCCGCGCCCGGAGCTGCACGAGAAGGGCCCGCAGAAGGGCCGGCCCAAGGCCCCCGAGCGCGCGGCCGTGCGCTTCGGCCTGGACGCCCCGCGCGAGCCGGGCGACTTCGGCCTCGTCGTCGACGGCGGCATGGCCTGGCTGGTGCGCGCGCTGCCGCTGGAAGAGGGCGTCCGGCTCAAGAAGGGCGAGGAGCCCGAGATCCACCTGCAACGGCTGATGCCGGCCGATGCGCTGCGCGTGCGCGGCCGCCACAACGCGGCCAACGCGCTGGCGGCGCTGGCGCTGGCCACGGCCATCGGCTGCCCGCTGGCGCCGATGCTGCACGGGCTGCGCGAGTACGCCGGCGAGCCGCACCGCGTGCAGTTCGTGGCGCGTGTTTCGGCTGGTTCGGGCGAGATCGACTTCTACGACGACAGCAAGGGCACCAACGTCGGCGCCACCGTGGCCGCGCTGGAGGGCCTGGGCGCCGACCTCGCGCCGGCGCGGCTGGTGGTCATCCTGGGCGGCGACGGCAAGGGGCAGGACTTCGCGCCGCTGGCCGCGCCGCTGCGGCGCCATGCGCGCGCCGTGGCCACCATTGGTCGCGACGCCCCGGCCATCGAGGCCGCGCTCGAGCCGCTGGCGCGCGAGCTGCCGCTGCAGCGCTTCGTCTCGCTCGAGCTGGCCGTCGCCTGGTGCTTCGCGCAGGCGCAGCCGGGCGACGCCGTGCTGCTGAGCCCGGCCTGCGCCAGCCTGGACATGTTCCGCAACTACGCCCACCGCGCCGAGGTCTTCGTGGCCGCCGTGCAGGCGCGGGTGGCCGAGCGGGGAGACCTCGCGTGAACGCCGCCGGTACGCTGCAGGGCCTGTGGGCGCAGCTGCGCGCGGGTCTGGCGCGCCGGCGCGGCAGCGAGGGCGCCCGCGGCCCGCTGCCGGTGCGCGAGCACGTCGACTTGGCCGGTGCGCGCCCGGTGCGCCTGAGCAGCTTCGACACGCAGTTCGTCGCCGTGGTGGCCGCGCTGGTGGCCTTCGGGCTGGTGATGGTTTACTCGGCCAGCATCGCGCTGGCCGACAACCCGCGTTTCTCGGGCATCACGCAGGGCTTCTTCCTGAAGAAGCACACCATCGCCATCGGCGTGGCCTTCGTCGCGGCGCTGCTGACGGTGCAGCTGCCGATGTCGTTCTGGGAGAAGAACGCGCCGTGGGTGTTCCTCGTCGCGCTGGTGCTGCTGGTGGCGGTGCTGCTGCCCTTCATCGGCAAGGTGGTCAACAACGCGCGCCGCTGGATCCCGCTGGGCTTCATGAACTTCCAGCCCAGCGAGCTGGCCAAGCTGGCCATCGCGCTGTACGCCGCCAGCTACATGGTGCGGCGCATGGACATGCGCGAGAACTTCTGGCGCGCCGTCACGCCCATGGTCGTGGCCCTGGCCTTCGTGGGCGCGTTGCTCCTGCGCCAGCCCGACATGGGGGCGTTCATCGTGATCGCCACCATCGCGATGGGCATCCTGTTCCTGGGCGGGGTGAACGCGCGCATGTTCTTCCTGATCGCGCTGGTGATGCTGCTGGTGCTGGGCCTGTTCCTGGC
>JBILSW010000366.1:0-3885 GCA_044371895.1 Rubrivivax sp. | reverse complement strand
CGCGTCGCTACGATCCCGCGATGGTCGCTGACGTCGCCACCCTCGCGCTGCAGCATACGCCCCAGGCGCACCGCGCCGGCAAGACGCACGCGCTGGCCCTGCCCGACGCGCTGCTGCTGGCCTGGCTGGCGCTGGAGGGCCCCACGGCGCGCGAACGCCTGGCCGCCCTGCTGTGGCCGCACAGCGACGCCGAGGCCTCGCGCAACGCGCTGCGCCAGCGGCTGTTCCGGCTGCGGCGTCAAGTCGGCATCGATCTGGTCGAAGGCAGCGCGGTGCTGGCGCTGGCCCCGGGCGTGCGGCACGACCTGGCCGCGAGCATGCCGCTGCTGGGCAAGCTCGATGCCCCCGAGCAGCCCGAGCTCGACGCCTGGCTGGCCCGCCACCGCGCCGGCCGCGAGGCCGCGGCGCGGCAGGCGCTGGCCGGGCGCATCCAGGCGCTCGAGGACCGCGGCGACGCCGCTGCCGCGCTGCCGCTGGCGCAGGAGCTGCTGGCGGCAGAGCCGCTGTCGGAAGACGCCCATCGCCTCGTCATGCGGCTGCACTACCTGCGCGGCGACCGCGCCGCCGCCATGCTGGCCTTCGACCGCTGCGAGCAGATGCTCAAGCACGAGGTCGGCGCCGCGCCCTCGGCCGAGACGCTGGCGCTGCTGGCCACCATCGAGCGCTCGGCGCCGGTGGCCGGCGCGGCGCCGCAGCAGCAGCCCGTGCCGGCGGCGCTGCTGCGCCCGCCGCGGCTGGTGGGCCGCGAGGCCGAGCAGGCGCAGCTGCAGCAGGCGCTGCTGCGCGGCCCGGTGGCGGTGCTGGTCGGCGAGGCCGGCATGGGCAAGTCGCGCCTGCTGCAGGCCCTGGCGGCGGCCGATGCCGGCCGGCTGCACGTCAGCGGCCGTCCCGGCGACGCGCTGGTGCCCTACGCCACGCTCGCGCGCGTGCTGCGGGCGGTGATCGGCCGCGATCCCGCCGCCGCCGGCCACCCCAGTGCCGCCGCGCTCGCACCGCTGCTGCCCGAGCTGGCCGAGCCCGGCGCGGCCGGCAGCACGCCACGCGCACCACTGGCGCAGACACCGCTGCTGCGGCCGGTGCAGGCACTGCTGCGCCGCGCCTTCCACGGCACCGCCGGCACGCGCCTGGAGGCCCTGCTGCTGGACGACCTGCACTTCGCCGACACCGCCACGCTGGAGCTGCTGCAGGCCCTGGTGGCCGCCCCGCGCGACGGCGCGGTCGACGTCCCCGACGCGGGCACCGGCGGCGGCAGCGAGACCGCGGCCCCGCGCTGCGTGCTCGGGCTTCGCCCGCCCGCGCCGGGCACGCCGGCGGCGCAGCTGCTGGATGCGCTGGCCGCCGCCGGCCCACTGTTGCGCGTGACGCTGCAGCCGCTGCCGGTGGACGCGCTGGCCGAGCTGGTGGACGCGCTGGCGCTGCCGGGCCTGGCCGGCGCCGACATCGCGCCGCGCCTGCACGCGCGCACCGGCGGCAACCCGCTGTTCGCGCTGGAGACGCTCAAGCTGCTGTGGGCCGAAGGTGGCGGCCGGCCCGGGCTGCTGGCCGAGGCCGATGTGCTGCCGCGGCCACAGTCGCTGGCGCAGCTGATCGGGCAGCAGCTGGCGCGGCTGTCGCCTGCAGCCCTGCAGCTGGCGCGCGTGGCGGCGGTGGCCGGCGTCGACTTCTCGCTCGATCTGGCCGAAGCGCTGCTCGGCCGCCCCGCGCTGGACCTGGCCGACCCCTGGGCCGAGCTTGAGGCGCAGCAGGTCCTGCGAGGCACGGCGTTCTCGCACGACCTCGTGCACGACGCCGTGCTGCAGGGACTTCCCGAGGTCATCGCGCGGCACCTGCACGGCCGCACCGCGGCCTGGCTGGAGGCCGTGCCCGTGGGCCCGCGCGGCCCCGACCCCGCGCGCGTGGCCGCCCACTGGGAGGCCGCCGGCCAGCACGCGCGCGCCCTGCCGGCCTTGCGCGCCGCCGCCGAGCGTGCGCAGCGCGCGCAGCGCGAGGGCGAGCGCATCGCGCTGTTGCTGCACGCCGCCGACATCGCCGAGCAGGAACAGCGCCCGGACGAGGCCTTCGACCTCGTGCACGCCGCCATCAACGGCCACATGAACACGCTGCGCCAGCACCAGGGCCTGCCGCTGCTGGAGCGCCAAGCGGCACTGGCCCGGACGCCCTGGCAGCGCGCGCGCGTGGCCGCCAACCGCGCCTGGTACGCCACAGTGCTGGGCCACTGGGACGAGGCCCTGGCCGAAGGCCGCGCCGCGCTGGCGCTGGCGCAGCCGCTGGGCGACACCGCGCTCACCGCCTCGGTGCAGCAGCGGCTCGGCACGACCCTGGGCCTGGCCGGGCAGTTCGACGAGGCCCTGGCCCACCTGAGCGCCGCCGCGCCCTGGATGCGCGCGCACGCCGCCGCGCCCGACGCGGTCGAGTTCGAGGGCAACCTGGCCGTTGTGCTCGACAACCTCGGCCGCCACGCCGAGGCCCGAGAACACCACGCGCGAGCCCTCGCAGCAGCGGCGCTGGAGATCGAGCCGCCGCACCGCGCCACGCTGCTGGCCAACGACGCGCTGAGCCGGCTCGACGCGGGCGACGCCGCCGGCGCGCTCGAGCAGGCCCAGCTGGCGCAGCGCATCGTGCAGACCTTCGAGAGCACCGCCGGCAGCGACGGCTTCATCGCCGTGCTGCTGGCCCAGGCCGAGCGCGGCCTGGGCCGGCCGGCAGCGGCACTGGCCTGGTGCGATCACGCCGAGGCCATCCTGGCCGAGCGCAACCCCTCGCGCGTGCCGGTGGCGCGCATGCACCGCGCCCATGTTTGGCTGGACCTGGCGCAGCATGCGCGCGCGCAGCAGATCCTGGCCGGCGACGGCCTGGCCACGGCACGGCGGCTGCCGCCGCGCTACGGCGTGCGCTGGCGGCTGCTGCTGGCGCGGCTGGCGCGCCGTCTGGGTGCCGGCGGCGAGGCCGGGATGCTGCTGGCCGAGGCAGCCGCCGCGGTCCCCGCGCAAGGCTGGCCGGAGCTCGGCCTGCTCGTGCGCACCGAGCAGGCCCTGGACCACAGCGACGCCGACGCCGAACTGCGCGCCATCGCCGCGGACGCCGCCACCGCCGGCCTGCGCGGCGCCGAGCTGGCTGCCCGGCTGCACCTGGCCTGGCGGGCAGCGGATGTCGGCTTGGGCGTCGAATCGGCGGAGCGGGCGCTCGCCTTGTTGCACCAAGCCGAGGCTCTGCACACCGACCGCGCGTGGCGCTGGCTGGCCCCTGCGCGTGCGCTGGCCCGCGGCGGCCGCGCTGCTGAGGCCGAGGTGCTGACCGAGGCCGGCCGCGAGTGGCTGCGCCGCACTGCAGCCACCCAGGTGCCGCCCACCTGCGCCGACAGTTTCCTGCACCAGCACCCGGTGCACCGCCTGCTGCAGGCCGAGCGACCCGGCCGCGCGTGACACCGGCCGGCGCGCGGTCGTAACGCCTGCGTAACGCCCCGCTCCCTACAACCTCGCCATGGCGGCCGCGTGCTGCCGTCACGAGAACCTGCCAGGGAGCCCCGCATGATCGTCCGCGCCACCGCTTACCCCGCCTACCTGCTGACCCCGCCGCTGCTGACCCCGCCGCTGCTGAACCCGCCGCTGCTGCGCCCGCGCTCCGTGCCGGCGGCGCCGTTTTCGGCAGGCCCCAAGCCCTTCCCTGCCGGCCGCGGCGACGTCGAGATCTTCCGTGCCGAATTGCAGAACACCCGCTGGATCGAACTCGATGACACCGCCGACGCAGCCGCGCTGACCAACGAGGCCGCGGCGGCCGACGCCGCGCTGCTGCGCTGCGTGGCCTGCGTCGCTTTCGCCACGCTGGTGCTGGCGCTGGTGAGCAGCCTGCGGCTGGCCTGAGCGCCCGCCCCCACGGCCCCGCCTG
>JBILSW010000365.1:0-3886 GCA_044371895.1 Rubrivivax sp. | reverse complement strand
CGAGGCCACGCGCATGCGCGCCAGCGGCGCAGCCATGGGCGAGTCGGTCTGCACGTTCACCTCGCGCAGCGCCCAATTGCCGAAGCCGAAGGCACGGCCGACCTCGTCGGCGCGGGCCCGGAAGCGCGCGATCGCCTCGGCGGCGACCTGCGACTCGACCTTCTCGCGCCCTTCGCGCGACAGCGAGAAGCCGGTGCTGGCCACGCTCAGCGTCTGGATGCGGCCGGCGAGCTGCGCGATGGCCGCGGTGTCGCGGCCCTGCAGCAGCAGTTCGGCGCGGCCCGACCAGCCGCTCATGCGGCCGTCGCGCCCGTAGCGCGCGCTCAGCGAGAAGCCGCCGGTCTGCACCTCCAGCGCCTGCGGCTCGCGGCCGGCAGCGGCGCGGCGGGCCTCCGCCAGCGCGGCGTCGAGCGCCTGCTTCAACTGCATCTGCAGCGCCGCAGGTTCGGCACCCTCGCGCGTGGTCGCCAGCACCACGGTCAGCCAGTCCTGCGGCACCTGCGCGCTGGCGATGGCCGACAGCGACACCACGTTCTGCGGGGGCGGCGCCCACGTCGGGGCCTGTGCACGCGCGGTGCTGACGGCCGCCAGCGTGACCAGGATCGACGTGGTGGCAAGGCGGCATACGGGGTGCAGAGGCATGGGTCACTCCCGGGGGTTCAGGGGCCGCCAGTGTGCGCGATGCCGACGTTGCGGCGTGCCGCGGGCGGGCGCTGCAAGACTTGTAACAGCGGGTCAGAAGCGCTCTTTTCCTGGCGTGGCCGGTCGGACCCCGCTGCAACAATGCCGCTGTTACAAATCGGGAGTTCCCCATGAGTCCCACGGCCAATGCCCGCCCGGACCGCATCGTTGTCGTCGACGACGATGCCCGCATCCGCGACCTGCTGCGCCGCTACCTCAGCCAGGAGGGCTTCGACGTGCTGCTCGCCGAGGACGGCAAGGTGCTGAACCGCATGCTGTCGCGCGAGACGGTCGACCTCATCGTGCTGGACCTCATGCTCCCGGGCGAGGACGGGCTGAGCATCTGCCGCCGCCTGCGCGCCGCGAACGACCTGACGCCGATCATCATGCTCACGGCCAAGGTCGAGGACGTCGACCGCATCGTCGGCCTGGAGGTCGGAGCCGACGACTACCTGCCCAAGCCCTTCAACCCGCGCGAGTTGCTGGCGCGCATCCACGCCGTGCTGCGGCGCCGCCCCGCCCCGGAGGCCCCGGGAGCGCCGAGCAAGGAGCAGGAGGTCGTCCACTTCGGACCCTTCGAGTTCGACATCTCGCTGCGCAAGCTCAGCAAGAAAGGCGAGCAGATCGCGCTGACCACTGGCGAGTTCAGCATGCTCAAGGCGCTGGTGCGCCACCCGCGGCAGCCGCTGTCGCGCGACAAGCTGGCGCAACTGGCGCGCGGCCGCGAGTTCGAGCCCTTCGACCGCAGCCTGGACGTGCAGATCAGCCGCCTGCGCAAGATGCTCGAGCCCGATCCGGCGCAGCCACGCTACATCCAGACGGTCTGGGGCGTCGGCTACGTGTTCGTGCCCGATGGCGGCGCCTAGAAGCCCGGCATGAGGCCCGCCGATCCTCTCCGATCCCTTCGGGGGTCCGTTCCGGCCCGGCGGTCCCGGTGCTGGAGCGGGCTTCTCTGAGAAGAACCACGTGGCGGGCACACACGGCTTCAGCCTTTTCTGGCGCACCTTGCTGCTGCTGGTCATGCTGCTGGCGGGTGCGGTGTTCGCCTGGGTGCAGACCCTGCGGGCGATGGAGTTCGAGCCGCGCGCCCTGCAGGAGGCACAGCAGATCGCCCGCCTGGTGAACCTGGCCGACGCTGCGCTGTCGCACGGCGACGCCGGCCGGCGCGCCCCCCTGGTACAGGCCATGGACCGGCCGCCCGTGCGCCTGCTGCCGCGCAAGCCGGGCGATCGCTTGGAGCCCTACGAGCTGGACCGGTTCTCGCGCCGAGTCGGCACCGAGTTGCGCGCCGCGCTGGGCTCCGACGCCGAACTGGCGAGCAGCGTGGACGGGCAGCCCGGCCCGTGGGTGAGCTTCGCCGTCGGGACCGACCGCTACTGGCTGCAGGCGGCCAGGGGGCCGGAACCGCAGCCGGCCTACGCGGCCTGGGCCGCGTGGATCGGCCTGGCGCTGCTGACCACGCTGCTGGGCTCGGCGGCGGTCGCGCGGCTCATCAACCGGCCACTGAAGCAGCTCAGTTTCGCGGCGAGCCGCATCCGCGACGGCGATCTCGAGTCGCAACTCGACGAGAACACCCCCACCATCGAGATCCGCGAGGTCAACCGCGGCTTCAACCGGATGGCGCGCGAGCTGGCCCGGGTGGAGGAGGACCGCGCCGTGATGCTGGCCGGTATCAGCCACGACCTGCGCACGCCATTGGCCCGCCTGCGCCTGGAGACCGAGATGAGCGTGGCCGACGAGGAGGCACGCCGCAACATGGCCCTGGACATCGACCAGCTCGACGCCATCATCGACAAGTTCATGGACTACGCCCGCCCCGGCGAGACCGAGCTGCAGGGGGTGCACGTGACCACGCTGGTGGAGCGCGCGATGGCGGGCTTTCGCGACGCCTCGCAGATCCGCATCGCGACACGCGTGCCGCGCGACCTCTACGTCATGGCCGACGAGACCGAGTTGGGGCGGGTGTTCCTGAACCTCTTCGAGAACGCCCGCCGCTACGGTCGTGGCACCGACACCGGCATGGCCGAGGTGCAGGTGAGCGCGCAGATCGCAGGGACCTGGGTCATCCTCAGCGTGCGCGACCACGGCCCCGGGGTGGCGCCCGAGAAGCTGCCGCAGCTGACCACCCCCTTCTTCCGCGGCGACGCCGCCCGCACCGCGGCCACTGGCGCCGGCCTGGGATTGGCCATCGTCGACAAGGCCATGCAGCGCATGGGCGGCACGCTGGAGCTGGCCAACGCACCTGAGGGCGGCCTCGTGGCGCACCTGCGATTGCAGGGCGCCGGGCCACCTGGCGTGCAAGGCACGCGCGTGCGACTGAAATGAGGCTCGGAGCAATGCCCGATACGGCCTCGCCCTGGACGGAAGGCCAATGATGCCGGTTGGGGTTCCGACAGGGCAGGTCAAGTCATCGGCTACCACCTACTGGCTGATGCTGCGTCGCATCACCGTTTGGGCGGCGGGCATCGACGTGGCCTTCCTGGTGCTGTACGGTGCATTGGGCGCCAAGGCGCTGGCCATGCTCAACCTGGCCAGTTTGGCCCTGTACACGACGGCCTGGTGGCTGTTGAAGGCCAGGCGCAACCAGTCCGCCGTGGCGCTGATCTGGCTCGAAGTGCTGGGGCATGCGGCCGTGGGCTCCCTTCTGCTGGGCTGGGAGGCAGACTTCCACCTGTTCCTGCTGCTCTTCGTGCCAACGATCGTGCTGGGTTCGCCGCGAGGGCGGGCCCTGGCGATGACGTCGCTGCTGCTGGCCAGCTACGCCGCGCTCTACATGGCATGCAAGACCTGGGCGCCCCTGAGCCCCCTGCCTCCCGTTCAGCTGGAGGTGGCACGCTGGTTCAACATCGCCATGGTGTTCGGCCTGCTGTACGCCTTGGCGAGCTTCTACCGTCGGCGAGTACGACAAGCCGAGCAGGCGCTGTCGCAACTGGCCCGCATCGACGCCCTGACGCGGCTGGCCAACCGCACCCACTTCCAGGAACGCGCCGTGGCGGAGATCTCGCACGCGCAGCGCGCCGGCGAACCGCTGACCCTGATGCTGGCCGACGTCGACCACTTCAAGCGGGTGAACGACGAACACGGCCACGTGACCGGCGACCGCGTCCTGGCGCAGGTGGCGCGGGTGATGTCCACGCCGATGCGCGAGCACGACGTGCTGGCGCGCTGGGGCGGCGAGGAGTTCATGGCCCTGCTGCCCGCCACC
>JBILSW010000363.1:0-3894 GCA_044371895.1 Rubrivivax sp. | reverse complement strand
GCTGCTCGCACGGCGCAGGGCGCGTGATGAGCCGCGGCGAGGCCAAGCGCCGCTTCACGCTGGCTGACCACCGCGCCGCTACCGATGGCGTCGAATGCCGCAAGGACAAGAACGTGCTCGACGAAACGCCCGCGGCCTACAAGGACATCGACGCCGTGATGGAAGCGCAGCGCGACCTGGTCGACGTGGTGCACACGCTGAAGCAGGTGGTGTGCGTCAAGGGCTGAGCAGCCCATGCCCAGTGTCGAGGGGCACCTTGCGCGATCGGGGTGCCCCTTCTTCGTTTCCTGGCTGGCTGCAAATGACTCCCATGCAGCGGTTGCGGCCGGTCGTTGCCAGCCCTCGAACTCACGGTCTGGACATCTTGCAGTCGTTCGGCCCAGCACCGGCTGGCGCCACCACCGGCCGCTTACATGGGTACTGCTGACACTGCCGGCGACCGCGGTGGCGGCCGGAGGCCCAGACCCTCCAACCCACGTCAAGCCTCGTCACGGCCAAGTCGAACGGCTGCTCATCCTCGGCTCGACGGATCACGGCCGACCCACAGGAGACGCTCACCTGTCTGACTGCGTTGCCGCATACGGATCACTTGGCGCCGCGAACGCAGCTGCGGGAAGTTCAGCAGCGGAGAGCACACATCGGCGGGAAGCCCTGTAAACGATGGTGGTTCTGGGTGCGGCGTACGACCGTTCAGCCCCGACCAAGGCGGAGCGCGCGCCCTGCTGGACAAACGGCGGCTCCCGCTGCTGTAGATCTCGATCGATTGCGGCGCTGCGTCGCTTGCTCAAGCGGCTTGCGCTGTATGGACCTCGGGCTGGTTACGGGGCTCGCACGCAGGCAGCACTTCGTCTTCAGACACGTCGATTGCCACACCCAATGCCAGCAGGTCGCTGGCCGTCAGACCGAACATGCGCTTAAACGTGCTGCTCAGGTGGGCCGAACTCGAGAACCCAGCGGCGTGGGCGGCTTCGGTCAGGGTTCCGCCGCCGGCGACCGTCCGCATCACGGCGGCCATGCGCCGCCACAGGCGATAGCGGCGGAACGGCAGTCCCAGCTCCGCGTCGAAACGAGCCCTGAACCGCGACGGCGACAGGCACGCCAGCGCAGCGGCGTCCTGCAAACGGCCGAAGGCATCGGGTCTGCGCTCAATCTCGCGCACCACGCGAGCGATGCGCGCATCGTGCGCCCGATGTGGCCTCAGCCCGAAGGCTCCGAAGGCCTCGTCGAGACCGATCTGCAGGCCCGCCTGCCGCAGCTGCTCGCGGCCGCGCAGCAGCTCGGCCCGAGGCAGCGGGTGCCGACGATCGGTGAGCGGGTCCAGGTACAGGAAGGCCATCGGCCCGTGGCTCTTCAGGTGATGGAGCGTCTCCGACGGGATGACCCCGACGACCTCCGTTCGCCACGGCGACCAGCCCCCGGACTTCGCCCAGATCCGCAACTCGAAGGGGTGCCGCAGCGACACCGCGATCGTCGTGGCCACGTTCAGGTGCGGCGACAGGTCCAGCCCCGGGCCGACGTACAGCGCACGCGCCGGCCCGGCACAGATGCGCGGCAGGACAGGCGATTCTTGAAAGCCCGGAGCGTCCTGCTCCGACACGATGCCGGCATCGAGTTCGCCGTGGCTGCGCTCCATGCAAAACCTTCCTGTCCTTCTCGCGATCGCTGGATTCACCGTCATGGGCATCGGCGCAATCGCCAAGCCTACCGTCGTGACGGCTCAGTTCGGCATTCTCGAACTCACGCCGGCGGGCCGCAACGAGGTGCGCGCCGTCTACGGCGGGTTCGGGATCTTCATGGCGCTCGCGCTGCTGGTCGCTCTTTGGCAACCTGATCTGCGCGACGGCATCCTGTTCGCCGTGGCCGCGGCGCTGGGTGGCATGGCCGCCGGCCGCCTGGTGTCGGCCGTGATCGACCGCGCCATCGACCGCGCGCCGCTGGGCTACCTCGTTCTGGAGGTCATCGTCGCCTTGCTGCTGGTGGCGGCCGCATGAATGGCTCGACGCGGCGGTCTATTGCCCGGGCGTTGCCGGGCACGGTGTACGCGCTTTGGCTGTTGGCTGGCGCTGCGATCTTCGTGCTCCCACGTCACTTCCACGAACTGACGCCGGGCGTCGCCCTCTTCGGGCCTTTCAACGCCCACTTCATCCGCGACGTGGGCCTTGTGTACCTGGCCAGCGGACTGGTCGGCTTGTACGGAGTGCGGGTCGGCAGCATGGCGCTGTGCATCGCAGCCGCATTGTGGTCATCCCTGCACGCCGTGTTTCACCTGCACGTTTGGGCCGCCCGGGGGTGGCCCCTGGACGGCATCTTCCTGTTCGACCTGAGCTTCGTGATCGTGCCGCCCTTTCTCGTCGTGCTGACCTTGCTTACATGCCGGGACGAGAAGGAGATGAGTCCGTGAAGAGTTCGGTCGGATCGGCGGCTGGCGTTGCTGGCTCGACGCTGGGATCGGCTGCATGGGGGCGCTCCAGCGGCGGGCGCCTGACGCTGGCGGAGCAGTGCCGCTTTGCCATGCAGTCCGTGATCGCCCAGTTGCGCCTCCACTGGCATGGCCGTGGCTTGGTCTCGGCCGAGATCAGGCAACGCTGGAATCGGCTGGATCCCGACCGCATCGAACTGCCCGATACACCGACGGTAGCCCGTGCGCTGGAGGTGGTGCAGCAGTCGATGCCGACGTGGCTGTGCCGGCACAGCCTGCGAACGTGGTCGTGGGCGGCGCTGCTCGCTCAGCGGGACGCCCTGCAGCCGGACACCGAGGTGCTGGCCGCGGCATGCCTTCTGCACGATGTTGCCCTGATTCCGCTGGGTCATTCGCCAGCCGGCCTGCGCTGCGCCTGCTTTGCGATCGACGGTGGCCAGAGGGCGCGCCGGTTTCTGCAGGAGCAAGGGTGGGCAGAGAGCCGGTTCCTCGCTGTGGAGGACGCCATATGTCTTCACATGAACCCGCATGTCCCACCCGGCGCCAGCATTGAGGCGCACTTGCTTCAACGGGCAGCGGCCATGGATGTCGTGGGGGCGCAGATGTCCGGCATCAACGCACAGTCGAGACAGGCCGTGCTGGCCCGCTACCCGAGGACGGGCTTCGCGCAGCAGATGTCAGAGGCCATGCGTTACCAGGCCGAGCGGGCTCCGGACACCCGCACGCGAGTGCTGTGGCGGATGGGCTTCGAAGGTGCCATCCGCCGATCCGTTTGGAGGGAATGACCGCTTCCCTCCGATCCCCCGACCGCATGTCCAGAACGGCGCTCAACCCGTGAGCGCCTCCATCAACCCAGAGGTAAAGCATGAAGTACGTCTCCATCGTCGCCCTGCTCGTGGCGGGCATCATTCACCTGCTGCCCGTGCCCGGCGTCATGGGCGCGAGCACCCTGGCACGGCTTTACGGGATCGAGGTGAGTGACCCCAACACAGCCATCCTGCTGCAGCACCGGGCGCTGCTGTTCGGTGTGCTGGGCGTGCTGATGCTCAGTGCCATCGCGCTGCCTTGGCTTCGCGTCACGGCGCTGGCTGTCGCGCTCTTCAGCGCGGCCAGCTTCATCGTCGTTGCAACGGCAGTCGGCGGATACAACCCGGCGATCGGCAGGATCGTGGTCGCCGACGTGGTGGCCTCGGTGCTGCTGGCGGTCGGGCTCGCGGCGGAACTCTGGCTGATGAGCAGGAGGACAGCTTAGGGTGTCGACCCGAGGCGTGAAGTTAGCGGATTAGCTCGACTTGGCGCAGTCTCTTCGGTCGACTTCCGACAACACGCGCAGCGACTTGTTGATCACTGCAAGCTCAAGCTGCCGGCTTGACCGAATAGCAGCCATCGATCAAGGTCCGCTCCTGGCCGATCTCGTAAGGTCAAGGTGGCGCCCGACAGCTGACACCAGCTGACGCATGGGCTTGGACGAAGGT
>JBILSW010000364.1:0-3894 GCA_044371895.1 Rubrivivax sp. | reverse complement strand
ATGGGCATAGGGCGCGTCGTGGACTTCTCGGCAACGCCCTACTACCTGGGCCGTGTCGGCAACAACGCAAACCGGCCGTTCCCGTGGGTGGTGAGCGATTTCGGGCTGATGGAGGCCATCGAGTCGGGCCTGACGAAGATTCCGCAGTTTGCGGCGCGAGACCTGACGGGCGAACCCATTCCGGGCTACTTCAACATCTGGCGCTGGATCCTGCCGCAGCTGAAGGCCTCAGAGCGCGGCGGCCGCAAGCAGGCGGCCAAGCCCGAGGCCATCTTGCGGCATGCCTTCACGCCGATGGTGATGCTGGGCGGGCTGTGGCAGCAGCGTGCGCGCGAGTGGGCCTCTGCCGGGCAGGATGATCGCCCGCCCGTGTTCATCGTGGTGTGCAAGAACACCAAGCTCTCGCGCCTGGTGTTCGACTGGCTGGCGCTAGACCAACCGCCCCCCGGGGTGCCCAAGTCGGGCCTGGCGGACTTCCTGAACACACCGGCGCGGGAGAACACGATTCGCGTGGACAGCACGGTCGAAGAGGACGGCTGGATGCGCTTCACGCTGGACACCGTGGGCAAGCGCGATTGGTCGCGCGACACGATGGGCCGGCCGATCCATCCCGATGGTTTCGTCGAGCTTGCGGAAAAGCTGGGCAGGCCCTTGCAACCGCCCGGCCGCGACGTGCGCGCCATCATCAGCGTGGGGATGCTCACGGAGGGTTGGGACTGCAATACGGTGACACACATCGTCGGCCTGCGGCCCTTCATGTCGCAGTTGCTGTGCGAGCAGGTGGTAGGCCGCGGGTTGCGACGTGCCAACTACGAGCCCGAGCCTGACGGCAAGCTGCCTGAAGAGATTGCGCAGATCTTCGGCGTGCCGTTCCAGGTGGTGCCCTTCAAGGCACAAGTGCAGGCCGCGCCCAAGCCGCAGGTGCAGACTTGGCGTGTGAGGGCGCTGCCGGAGCGCGCGCCTCTGGAGATAGTGTTCCCGCGGGTGGATGGATACTTGGTGCAGACGAGCCGCAGCCTGACCATCGATTGGGACTGCGTGGACGCGATTCAGATTGACCCGACCCGGCTTCCGGTTGCGGTCCAGATGAAGGCCGGCCTGCCGGCGGCCGATGGATCGCCGTTGGTGGGTGCGCCGGGGCGCGTGCAGGAGGTAACGCTGGCCGAGTTCCGCCTGCACAACCGGCTGCAGACCCAGGCGATGCGGGCGGCGCACGAACTGATGCGTGAGTACGGGCGCAGGACCACCACCGAACTGGCGCTGTTGCGGCCCCTTTACGGCCACTTCGTCGCGCTTGTCATGGGGTTCGTACAGCGTAAGGCCCTGGCCCATCCACCGGCCGAAAAGTCCGACGTGTTCCTGGCCCCAAACTACTCCCGAATGCAGGAGATCCTTCTGGAGCATCTGACGGTGTCGGGCAACAAGGAGGGGTTGCGCCCCCGATTCGAGCAGCACCGTCCCGTGGGCAGCACCGCCGACGTGGACTACACCACGCGCAAGGAGCCGATGCCGGTGCTGCGCAGCCACGTCAACTTCGTCGTGGCCGATTCGCAATGGGAGCGGATCGCCGCGACCGTGCTGGACGGCCACCCTCGCGTCGAGACGTTCGTCAAGAACAGCGGCCTGGGGTTCGCCATCCCCTACACGCTTCGCGGCACGTCGCACGACTACCTGCCGGACTTCGTGGTGCGCGTCGAGGGCGGCCAGCGGCACCTGATCGTCGAGATCAAGGGTGTCACCGACGAGCAGACCGACGCGAAGAAACGTGCTGCCGAGCAGTGGTGCGAGGCCGTCTCGAGCGACGGCTCGTTCGGGCGCTGGGACTTCCTTCAAGTCGAGTCACGACCGACCATCCCGGCTCAACTCGACCGCGCCTTGCGCCATTGATCGCGGAGCCCATGCGCCGCGCGATAGGTCAGCCCGCGGGCGCCGCGAGCCCCTCCAGCATGGTCAGCGTGCCCGCGCCGGCATCCAGCCGCACGCGCAGGCCCAGCGGCAGCGGCCGGTTGGGCGTGCCGTGCCCCGTGGGCCAGCCGCCCAGCAGCGGCTTGCCCAGCTCGCGGCACAGCGGCAGCAGCCGCTCGCGCAGCAGCGCCTCGGGCGCCTCGCTCTCGGTGAAGCTGCCCAGCACGATGCCGGCCACCGCGTGCAGCACGCCGGCCAGCTGCAGCTGGGTGAGATAACGGTCGACGCGGTAGAGCGATTCGCTCACGTCCTCGAGGAACAGGATGGCGCGGTGCGGGTTCCAGGCCCAGGGCGTGCCGCACAGGGCCGCCACCAGGCTGAGGTTGCCGCCGATCAGCACGCCCTCGGCCACGCCGGGGTGCACGGGCTCGCCGGGCTCGAGCTCGGGCGCCAGCACGCTGCCGGCGGGCAGGCCGCCCTCGAGGAGGGCCACGAGCGTGGCCTCGTCGTCCTCGCGTCCGGGGCGGATGAGGTCCGAGGCCGGCATCGGCGCATGCAGGCTGGGCAGGCCCTCGGCGGCCCAGAGGGCGTGCAGCGCGGTGATGTCGCTGTAGCCCATCAGCAGCTTGGGTTTGGCGCGCAGCAGCGCGGTGTCGATGCCGGGCAGCAGGCGCATGGCGCCGTAGCCGCCGCGCAAGGCATGGATGGCGGCCACCTCGTCGTCGGCCAGCGCGGCGTGCAGGTCGGCCAGGCGCTGCGCGTCGTCGCCGGCCAGGTAGGGCAGCACGGGGTGGCGCGCGCGGCACGAGGGGTACAGGCGCGCGCGCCAGCCGTGGCGCGCGTACAGCGCCTCCACCGCGGGCAGTACGGCGGCGTCCACGGGGCCGGCGGGGGCGACGACGCCGACGAGTGCGCCTTGGCGCAGCGGCAACCAGGGGGTGGGGGTGGTCATGACAGCCCCATCATGGCAGGGACTGCATCAGCGCGTGCACCGAAGCGCCCAGCGCAGGCAGCTTCCAGGTGGTGGCGGCGCGCTCGTCGTCGGCGCCCACGAAGCGCGGGCGGTAGCGGCTGCCCAGGTTGCTGAGCAGCGCCACCGCGTAGCGCGGGCTGCCCGGCACGGCCACGATGCCGGCATCGGACGCGTAGTTCTCGGTGGTGCCGGTCTTGTGCGCGAACACCGGCGCGTCGGGCAGGCCCGGCTGCCAGCCGGGCAGGCCGCGCAGGGCGCCGGAGGACAGGATCTCGTCGAGCTGCTGCGCCGCCAGGGCGGCCAGCAGCCGCTCCTTCGTGGCCTCGGCGAGGGTGGGCGTGCCCGGCGGCAGCCACGGTGCGGGCGGGGCCTGCGGGTCCAGGATCCACAGCAGCCGCGCGGTGTCCCAGGCCGTCATGTGGATCTGGCCGACGCCCGAGCCGTCGCCGTTGCGCCAGCCGCCCTGGGGCGTGGTGCGGTTGAGCTGCAGCGTCGGCAGGCCCCAGGCCTGCTGCAGCGTGCGGTTGAGCGCGTCGACCACGCCGGCGCGGTGCAGCAGCGCCACGGCGCGGTCGGTGGCGTCGTTGTCGCTGACGGTGATCATCGGCGTCAGCTCGGGCATCACCTCGGCCCAGCCCAGCCGGCCGGCGTCGACCGCCAGGCCCAGGCCCACCGCCACCATCAGCTTCAGCAGCGAGGCCGGATAGGGCGCCACGAAGCGCGGCGCACCCGGGGGCAGGCCGGGCGGGGTGAGCAGCGGCGGGAAAGGGATGCGCGCCCAGTCGGCGCCGGGCTGCCAGGCCACCGAGGTGCCGGCGGCGTCGCGCAGGTCGGCATCGAAGCGAAGGTTGGCCACGGCGCCGAAGCCGCCGCCACCCCGGCCGAATCGGGCCACCACGCCCTGCGGGTGCTCGCGCGAGAACAGCAGATTGGCGGCGTGCATCGAGCGGCCCCCGCCCGCGAAGCGCAGCACGGCCAGGTCGAGGCTCGGAAAGGCCTCGACCGGCGCGCCGCCA
>JBILSW010000078.1:0-9233 GCA_044371895.1 Rubrivivax sp. | reverse complement strand
ATGATGCGCAAGTGCCACCTCAACACCTGCCCGGTGGGCGTGGCAACGCAGGACCCGATGCTGCGCCGCAAGTTCGCCGGCAAGCCCGAGCACGTCGTCAACTACTTCTTCTTCGTGGCCGAGGAGGCGCGACAGATCATGGCGCAGCTGGGCATCCGCCGCTTCGACGAGCTGATCGGCCGTGCCGACCTGCTCGACACCCGCAAGGGCATCGAGCACTGGAAGGCCCGCGGCCTGGACTTCGGCCGCGTCTTCCATCAGCCTGCCATGCCGGCCGACGTGCCCCGCCACCAGGTGGAAGAACAGGACCACGGCCTGGCCAAGGCGCTGGACCTGAAGCTCATCGAGCGCTGCCGGCCGGCGCTGGATCGCGGCGAGAAGGTGCAGTTCATGGAGGACGCGCGCAACCGCAACCGCAGCGTTGGCGCCATGCTCTCGGGCGAACTCGTGCGGCTGCGCCCCGAGGGCCTGCCGGACCACACGATCTTCATGCAGCTGGAGGGTACCGGAGGCCAGAGCTTCGGCGCGTTCCTGGCCAGCGGCATCACGATGTACCTCATCGGCGACGCCAACGACTACACCGGCAAGGGCCTCAGCGGCGGCCGCATCGCCGTGCGGCCCAGCATCGACTTCCGCGGCGACGCCACCAAGAACATCATCGTCGGCAACACGGCGCTGTACGGTGCCACCAGCGGCGAGGCCTTCTTCCGCGGCGTGGCCGGCGAGCGCTTCGCGGTGAGGCTGTCCGGCGCCACCGCGGTGGTGGAGGGAACGGGCGACCACGGCTGCGAATACATGACCGGTGGCACGGTCGTCGTGCTTGGCAAGACCGGGCGCAACTTCGCCGCCGGCATGAGCGGTGGCGTGGCCTACGTGTTTGACGAGGACGGCCGCTTCGCGCGCCGCTGCAACAACAGCATGGTGGCGCTGGAGAAGGTGCTGCCGCGCGAGGAGCAGGCCGGTCTGCCCGTCGCGGGCTTGCACCGCGAGATGGTCGACGAGGCGCTGCTGAAGAAGCTCATCGAGGACCACCACCACTGGACCGGCAGCCTGCGTGCCCGCGAGTTGCTGGACAGCTGGCCCGAATCGCGCGCGAAGTTCGTGAAGGTCTTCCCGCACGAGTACAAGCGCGTGCTGGGCGAGCGCGCCGCCCGCGCCACCGCCCCCGTTCGCCCTGAGCTTGTCCTTCGACAGGCTCAGGACGATCGGGACAGCGGGCTTCGACAGGCTCAGCCCGAACGGATCCCTGGTCAGCCCGAGCGGGCTCTTTCCAAGTAACGACTCACCGAGCGAAGCACCATGGGCAAGGTCACCGGTTTCCTGGAGTACGAGCGCCTCGAGGAGGGCTACGAGCCGCCGCAGCAGCGTGTGAAGACCTGGAAGGAGTTCGTCATCACCCTGGCGGAAGACCAGGCCAAGGTGCAGGGCGCGCGCTGCATGGACTGCGGCACGCCGTTCTGCAACAGCGGCTGCCCGGTCAACAACATCATCCCCGACTTCAACGACCTCGTGTACCAGGGCGACTGGGCCAGCGCCATCGAGGTGCTGCACCAGACGAACAACTTCCCCGAGTTCACCGGCCGCGTCTGCCCCGCGCCCTGCGAGGCGGCGTGCACGCTCAACGTCAACGACGACCCGGTCGGCATCAAGAGCATCGAGCACGCCATCATCGACCGTGCCTGGGAAGAGGGCTGGGTCAAGCCGCAACCGCCGGCCGTGAAGACGGCCAGGAAGGTCGCCATCGTCGGCAGCGGCCCTGCCGGCCTGGCCGCGGCACAGCAGCTGGCCCGCGCCGGCCACGACGTCACGGTGTTCGAGAAGAACTCGCGCATCGGCGGCCTGCTCCGCTACGGCATCCCCGACTTCAAGATGGAGAAGTCGCACATCGACCGCCGCATCGAACAGATGCAGGCCGAGGGCGTGGTGTTCCGCACCGGCGTGCTGGTGGGTGCGCTGCCCGCCGAGGGTGCTGCCAGCAAGGTGACGAACGACGCGCAGGAGACCATCACGCCCGAGCAGCTGAAGGCCGGGTTCGACGCCGTGCTGCTGGCCGGCGGCAGCGAGACCAGCCGCGACCTGCCCGTGCCCGGGCGCGATCTCGACGGCGTGCACTTCGCGATGGAGTTCCTGCCGCAGCAGAACAAGGTGGTCGCCGGCGACAAGGTGAAGAAGCAGATCAGGGCCGACGGCAAGCACGTCATCGTCATCGGCGGTGGCGACACCGGCTCGGACTGCGTGGGAACCAGCAACCGCCACGGCGCGGCCAGCGTGACGCAGTTCGAGCTGATGCCGCAGCCGCCCGAGCAGGAGGACAAGCCGCTGACCTGGCCCTACTGGCCCACCAAGCTGCGCACCAGCTCCAGCCACGAAGAGGGCTGCGAGCGCAGCTTCGCCATCGCGACGAAGGAATTCGTCGGCAGCAAGGGCAAGCTCACTGGCCTGAAGTCGGTGCACGTGCAGTGGCAGGGCGGCAGAATGGTCGAGCTGCCCGGCACCGAGAAGGAGTGGAAGGCCGATCTCGTGCTGCTGGCCATGGGGTTCACGGCGCCGGTGCCCACGGTGCTCGACGCCTTCGGCGTGGAACGCGACAACCGCGGCAACGCCAGGGCTGCCACCGAGTCGGCCACGGCCTACCGCACCAACGTGGACAAGGTGTTTGCGGCCGGCGACATGCGGCGCGGCCAGAGCCTGGTGGTCTGGGCCATCCGAGAAGGCCGCCAGGCGGCGCGCGCGGTGGACGAATTCCTGATGGGCAGCACCGTTCTACCCCTCTGAACCGGCCATTCACGCCCGAATGGGGTCAATTCATCGCGGAACGCGTCCGAGTTTGGCCTGCGTGCAAGAATTTCACCCGATCGCGTCGGTCCCCGGCGCGCCCGATGGCATCCCTTGTTCGACAACCCCTTTATCGAGATCGACCACGTCACGTTCGGGTATGACAATACCCGGACCATCCTGTCCGACGTGTCGCTGAAGTTCCCGCGGGGCAAGGTGACGGCCATCCTCGGCGGCTCGGGCTGCGGCAAGACCACGCTGATGCGCCTGATCGGCGGCGTGCACGCGGCCGACAAGGGCCGCGTGGTCTTCGACGGCGAGGTGCTGAACACGCGCGACAACGCCCAGCTGTTCCGCATCCGCCGTCGCCTGGGCATGCTGTTCCAGTTCGGGGCCCTGTTCACCGACCTCACGGTGTTCGACAACGTGGCCTTCCCGATGCGCGAGCACACGAGGCTGCCCGAGTCGATGATCCGCGACCTCGTGCTGATGAAGCTCAATGCGGTTGGCCTGCGCGGGGCGGCGCACCTGCGTATCTCCGAGGTGTCGGGCGGCATGGCGCGGCGCATCGCGCTGGCGCGCGCCATCGCGCTCGACCCCGAGCTGATCATGTACGACGAGCCCTTCGCGGGCCTGGACCTCATCAGCATGGGCGTGGCCGCCAAGCTGATCCGCACGCTGAACGACACCACCGGCGCCACCAGCCTGGTGGTCAGCCACGACGTGCCCGAGTGCATGGCCATCAGCGACTGGATCATCCTGCTGGCCAACCAGGGCCGCGTCGTCGCCCAGGGCACGCCCAAGCAGCTGATGGACAGCCTCGACCCGGAGACCCGCCAGTTCGTGCGCGGTGAGCCCGACGGCCCGGTGAAGTTCCACTTCCCCGCGTGCGAGATCGCCGAGGACTTCCTGGGATGAACCCCGCGCAGCAGGTGCAGCGCCTGGGGGCCTGGGCGCTCGAGCAGTTCCGCGGCTGGGGCCACGCGGCCTACTTTGTGTTCGACCTGCTGCGCGTGTTGCCGCAGTCCCTGCGGCGCTTCGGCCTCGTCGTCGGCCAGATCTACGCCATCGGCAACCGCTCGCTGATCATCATCTGCGCCTCGGGCCTGGCGGTGGGCTTCGTGCTGGCGCTGCAGATGTACTATGCCCTGGTCACCTTCGGCGCGACCGAGACCATGGGCCTGATCGTCAACCTGGCCCTGGTGCGCGAACTCGGGCCGGTGGTGGCGGCGCTGCTGTTCGCGGGGCGTGCGGGCACCTCGCTCACGGCCGAGATCGGCCTCATGAAGGCCGGCGAGCAGATTTCGGCGATGGAGCTGATGGCCATCGATCCGCGCGCCCGCGTGCTGGCACCGCGATTCATCGGCGGCATCATCTCGCTGCCCCTGCTGGCCATCCTGTTCTCGGCCGTCGGCATCCTGGGCGCCTGGGTCGTGGCGGTGATGCTGATCGGGGTCGACGCCGGCAATTTCTGGTCGATCATGCAGACACGGGTCGATGTCTGGCGCGACGTCGGCAACGGCGTCGTCAAGGCCTTCGTCTTCGGCGTCATCTGCACGCTGGTGGCGCTGTATCAGGGTTACGAAACCGAAGCCACGCCCGTGGGCGTGGCCTACGCGACGACACGCACGGTGGTGATCTCGTCGCTGTGGGTGCTGGGGATGGACTTCATCCTCACCGCCCTGATGTTCTCGACGCCCTGAGCCGGCGCGTCGACACCACTGGAGAACCCGTCATGGGACGCAAGGGAATCGAGACGCTCGTCGGTCTGTTCGTGCTGCTGGGCCTGTTGGGGCTGGTGTTTCTGGCGCTGCAGGCAGCCAACCTCGGGACCACCAGCGGCGGCGCCACCTACGCGGTGCAGGCACGGTTCGACAACGTCGGCGGCCTGAAGCCCCGCGCGCCGGTGCGCGTGGCCGGTGTCACCGTCGGCCGCGTGAAGAGCATCGGCGTCGACTCGAAGACCTTCCAGGGGGTGGTCACGCTCGACATCGAGAAGGCCTACAGCTTCCCGAAGGACACCGCAGCCAAGATACTCACGTCCGGCCTGCTGGGCGACCAGTACATCGGCCTTGAGCCCGGCGGCGACGACTCCAACCTGGCCGCCGGCGACACCATCGCCCAGACCCAGAGCGCCGTGGTGCTGGAGAACCTCATCGGCCAGTTCCTCACCAGCCGCGCTGACAACACGGGCTCGGGCGCTGCGGCGGGCTCCGCCGGGGGCAAGCCATGAGTGCCCCGCGACGGCAGGCCGCAGCGGCTGCGCTGGCAGCGGCCCTGCTGCTGGGCGGCTGCGCCACCACGGGCCCGGCCGCGCCGGGCGACCCGTGGGAGGGCTTCAACCGCAAGGTCTTCGCTTTCAACGAGGCGGTCGACGACGCGGTACTGCGCCCGGTGGCCGAGACCTACCGCGACGTGGTGCCGAAACTGGTGCGCACGGGCGTCTCGAACGTCCTGGGGAACCTCGGCGACCTCTGGTCGGCCACCAACCACTTCCTGCAGGGCAAGGCCGCCAGCGGCCTCGAGCAGGGCATGCGTTTCCTGACCAATAGCCTGTTCGGCCTGGGCGGCCTGCTCGACCCGGCCAGCGAGATGGGCCTGAAGCGGCACTCGGAGGACTTCGGCCAGACGCTGGGCCGCTGGGGCCTGGGCCCCGGGCCCTACCTGGTGCTTCCGCTGCTGGGGCCCAGTTCCGTGCGCGACGGCATCGGTCGCGTTCCGGACATGGCGGCATCGCCGTCGAACCTGTTCGACGACAGCAAGCTCAGCACGCTGACCACCGTGCTGACGGTGGTGGATGCGCGCGCCTCGCTGCTGGGTGTCACGGGCTTGGCCGACAGCGTCGCGCTGGACAAGTACAGTTTCTTCCGTCAGGCCTACCTATCGCGCCGCCGGGACGCGGTCTACGACGGCGCATCGCCGCCCGAGGCCTTCGAGGACATCGGTGACGACCCGCCGCCCGCCGCAAGGCCCGCATCGGCGCCGCAGCCGCGCACGACCCCCCGATGAGGTGTCCATGGCGCGCTGAACTCGCACGTTGAACGCACATCGGAAGACTCATCGCCCGCCGACCGGGCACCCAAACCAGAAGGGAACGCCGTGCTTGCCATCCTCCGCCACCTCGTTGGCACGACGCTGCTGCTCGCGACCGGGGCCGTGCTGGCTGCCGCGGCGGCGCCCGACGTGCTGATCCGCCAGGTGTCCACCGAAGTGCTGGAGACCGCCCGGAACGACAAGGCCATCCAGGCCGGTGACGTTGGGCGCGTCGCCGCGCTGGTCGAGAACAAGGTCATGCCGCACGTCGACTTCGAGGTCGTCACACGCTCGGCCGTGGGCCCGCAGTGGCGCAGCGCCAGCGCCGAGCAGCGCACCCGCCTGCAGGCCGAGTTCAAGCAGCTGCTGATCCGCGTCTACGCCGGTGCGCTCACCGAGCTTCGCGACCAGACCGTGCAGATCACGCGCACGCAGCCCGTGCAGGGCAGCACGCAGGTCATCGTGCAGTCCGAGGTGCGCGGCAAGGGCGAGCCCGTCAAGCTGGACTACCGGTTGGACAAGCGCGGCGCCGCCGGGGCCGAGAGCTGGAAGATCATCGACGTCAACGTCGCCGGCCTGTGGCTGGTGCAGAACTACCGCACGCAGTTCGCCCAGGAACTCACCAAGGGCGGCATCGACGGCCTGATCGGCGCGCTGGCCGAGCGCAACAAGGGCGGCAAGAGCTGATCGCCATGGCCGACGACGCCCTGCAGCTGCCCGCCCGCGTCACCATCGACGAGACGGCGGCGCTGGCCGCGCAGTTGCCGGCGCAGGTGCGCGCCGGCAGCGGCGTGCTGCGCGTGGACGCGTCGGCCGTGACGGCCTCGGACAGCTCCACCATCGCGCTGCTGCTCGAGGCCCGGCGGCAGGCCGAGGCGTCCGGCCGCGGCTTCGAGGTGGCCGGCGCGCCGGTCAAGCTGGTGGACCTGGCGCGCCTCTACGGCGTCGACGGCCTGCTGGCGCTGGCGCCGTCGGTGTCGGCCTCGTCGGCCACGGTACCGGGTGCGCTCACGTAGCGCCGCTCGCGCAGGTTCTTCTTGATGGCCTGCAGCGCGGGCCGCAGCCGCGCCGAGCCCAGCCGCAGCGCCACGCCCGTGGTGAGGATGTCCACGATCATCAGGTGCAGCAGCCGCGACACCATGGGGCTGTAGCGGTCGGCGTCCTCCGGGTGGTCGGCAGCCAGCAGGATGCCGCTGGCACCGGCGGCGCGGCTGTCGATGGCCAGCGGCGAGCCACTGGCGGTAATGGTGATGACCGTGGCGCCGCGGCGCCGCGCGATGTCGGCCACGTCGATGAGATCCTTGCTGCGGCCAGAGTTGCTGATGACCACCGCCACGTCGCCGGGCTTGAGCATGGTGGCGCTCATCACCTGCACGTGGCTGTCGCTCACGGCGTGCGCGTTGACGCCGAGGCGGAAGAACTTGTGCTGCGCGTCCTGCGCCACGATGCCCGAGTTGCCCACGCCATAGAACTCGATGCGCGCGCCTTCGCCGCTGCGCCGGCCGGCTTCGGCCAGCGCCGCGATCGCCCGCTCCACGCTCTGGGGCGCGGCGGCGTTGCGGTAGCGCAGCAGCGCGGCCACGGCGTTGTCGACCACCTTGACGACGATGTCGCCGGCCTTGTCGTCGTCGTCCACCGAGCGGTGCACGAAGGGCACGCCTTCGTTGACGCTGCCGGCGAGCTTGAGCTTGAAATCGGCCAGGCCGTCGTAGCCCACGCTGCGGCAGAAGCGCACCACGGTGGGCTTGCTGACGTGGGCCCGCTCGGCCAGCTCGACCACGGGCAGCGTGGCGAAGCTGCGGGGGTCGGCCAGCAGCAGCCGGGCCACGCGCTGCTCGGCCGGCGGCAGCGCGGGGATGGAGGCGCGGATGCGTTCGAGCATGGCGTTCAGTCGGGTTGCGCGCCGGGCGGCGCGGGGCGGCCACGCAGCGTGAACCGGCCCTGGGGGATGTTGGCGGCGGCCAGCGGCGCTTGCATGTTGCCGGCCTCGGCATCGTCGAACGGGGCGGGCACGCGCAACGCACCGAGGAAGAGGTTGTCGCGGGCCTCGATGGCCACGGCGCTGGCCAGGCGATCGTCGTGCACGCGCACCGCCGTGCCGGGCGCGCCGTCGAGGTTGACCAGACTGTTGCCCCGCAGCTGCAGGCGGTGCGGGCGCAGTGCGCCGCCCTCGCCCTCGGCCCCGAAGGCCAGGAGCACGCGGTTGGGGCTGGCGGCGCCCTGCACGATGACGTTGCCCTGCACCAACGCCTGTCCGCCGTTCGGGAACTCGAGCTCGTAAGAGGCCGCGGCACCTCCCTCGGCGGCATCGCCAAGCCGGCTCGCCAGCACCTCGTTGACGGCGGCGCGGCTCTTCAGCAGGTGGCCGTGGCGGCCGCCGTGGAAGCGGCAGCGCGCCACGCGCAGACGGGCGATGCGCCCGACGTAGAGCAGGTGCGTCAGCCCGGCGCCGGCCGGCACCACAGGCGCGTCGCCGAAACGGCAGGCCTCGATGTCGAGTTCGGCGCCGCCGTCGTTGCTGCTCAGCAGGCCCATCTGGTTGTCGAGGAAGGTGCAGTCGCGCAGCGCCAGCCGGCCGCGCTCGAAGCGGATGCCCGCGCCGTTGCCGTCGGGCACGCGCGCGCCGCGGAGCGTGAGGCCTTCGATGCGCACCGCGCCGCCGCGCACGACCAGCAGCGCCTTGCCCTCGGCGTGCGCGCCGTCGGCCTGCAGCACGGCCCCGTCGCGCCCCTGCAGCGAAAGCCGCGCGTGCTCGATGACGCCGGCCTGCGCACGGTGCACGCCGCCGAGCAGCTCCACGGTGTCGCCGTCCCCGGCCTGTCGCAGCGCATCGGCCAGACTCTCGCCGGGGGCCACGCGCCAGGTGCGCCCGGCGCCGGCACAGGGCCAGGCCGGCGCCAGGCCGGCCAGCAACGGCCAGGCCTGCAACAGCCGGCGCCGCGTCAGCGTCACGCGCTCACTGCTCCTCGGCCCAGGCGCTGCCGTCACGCGCCACCAGCGCGCTGGCCGCCGCCGGGCCCCAGCTGCCGGCAGCGTAGGGCCGCGGCCCCAGCGTGTCGCCGCGCCAGGCGTGCAGCACGGGCTCGACCCAGCGCCAGGCCTGCTCCTGCTCGTCGCTTCGAACGAACAGGTTCAGGCGGCCGGCCAGGGCATCCATCAGCAGGCGCTCGTAACCACCCACGCGCTCGCTGGCAAAGGCCTTGTCGAAGTCGAGGTCCAGGCTCACCGGGTACAGCCTCTCCTCGCCACCGCCACTGGACGTCCCCCCTTTTGCCGCCAGCAGGTGCAGCTCGAGGCCGTCCTCGGGTTGCAGCTTGATGACCAGCTTGTTGGCCGCACGCGTGCCCGGGAAGATGGGGTGCGGCACCTCGCGGAAGTTGACGACGATCTGCGCGTCGCGCGCCGGCATGCGCTTGCCGGTGCGC
>JBILSW010000362.1:0-3913 GCA_044371895.1 Rubrivivax sp. | reverse complement strand
CACGCCGGCCCAGCGCCAGTTCTGCACCTCGGTGCGCAAGGCCACGAAGGTCTCGCAGGCGCTGCCCGCGGGCACCTTGTCCTCCTCGAGGTAGCCCGGCACCTTCTGCCCGGCCACCGTACCGGCCTTGTACTGGCCACGCACCACGTCGCGCGCCACTGACTCGGCGGTGAAGGGCTTCAGCGACTTCAGCACCTTGAGCTTCTCGTCGCGGATGGCGTCGGCGTCGCCGGTGCTCGGCGGCTCCATCGCGATCATCGTGAGCAACTGCAGCGCGTGGTTCTGGATCATGTCCCTCAGGGCGCCGGTGCGGTCGTAGAAGTCGCCGCGCGTGCCCACGCCGATGCTTTCGGCCAGGGTGATCTGGATGTTGGCGATGCTCTCGCGCCGCCACAGCGGCTCGAAGAGGGCGTTGCCGAAGCGCAGCGCCATAAGGTTCTGCACCGCCGGCTTGCCGAGGTAGTGGTCGATGCGCAGCGCCTGCTCCTCGGTGTAGGCGGCGCGCACGATGCGGTTGATCTCCTGGGCGCTGTTCAGGTCGTGGCCCAGGGGCTTCTCGAGCACCACGCGCATGTGCGGCGCGTTCAGGCCGGCGGCGCCGAGCTGCGCACAGACCACCGGGAACAGGTGCGGGCTGGTGGCCAGGAACAGCACCACCGTGTCGGCACCGCGCTCGTCGACCCAGGCCTTGAGGCCACGGTAGTCGTCGGGCTGGGAAAGATCCATGCGCCGGTAGTGCAGCATCTCGGCGAAGCGCGCGTACTCCTCGTCGCTGGGCTGTTTGGCCTCCTCGACGCCAGCGAACCTGGCGCGGATGTAGTCGCGGTACTCGGCGTCGCTGCGCTCGTCGCGCGCCACGGCCAGGATGCGGCCACCCTCGGGCAGCTTGCCGTGGCGGAACGCCTGGAACAGCGCCGGCATCAGCTTGCGCCAGGTGAGGTCGCCGGTGCCGCCGAAGAGAACGAGGTCGAAGGACATGCGCGTGTAATTTTGTTACGCGCCGGATGATGCCCAAGTTTCACGGGCGGGTCAAACCCCGCCGCGGCCGGCTCAGCGATGCGCCAGTGCCAGCGCCTGCTCCAGGTCGGCGATGAGGTCGGCCGTGTTTTCCAGGCCCGTGGACAGGCGCAGCAGGTCGGGCGGGGCGGGCGTGCCGGCGCCCTCGACGCTGGCCCGGTGCTCGATCAGGCTCTCGGTGCCGCCCAGCGAGGTGGCGCGCTTCCAGATCGCCGTCCTCGCGGCCACGGCGATGGCCGCAGCCTCGCCGCCCTGCTTCGACGGATTCACGCGGATGGACAGCATGCCGCCGAAACCGCCGTTCATCTGGCGCAGGCTCACCGTGTGCCCCTGGCACTGCGGCAGCCCCGGGTACAGCACCTCGGCCACCAGGGGGTGGCCGTCGAAGTGCCGCGCGATGGCCAGCGCCGAGGCGCTGGCCGCCCGCACGCGCAGGTGCAGCGTGCGCAGGCCGCGCAGCAGCAGCCAGGCCTCGAAGGAGCCCAGCGTGCCGCCGAGCTGCGCGCGCACCTTGCGCACGCGCTGCCAGTACGGGCTGTCCTCGCGCACCACCAGCGCGCCAGCGATGACGTCGCTGTGGCCGTTGAGGTACTTGGTGGCGGCGTGCATCACCACGTCGGCGCCCAGCGCCAGCGGGCGCGTGAGCAGCGGCGTGGCCACCGTGCTGTCCACCGCCACCCGCGCGCCCGCGGCGTGCGCCAGCCGCGCCGTCTCGGCGATGTCGCTCACGGTCCACAGCGGGTTGGCCGGTGTCTCGATCCAAACCAGGGCCGTTCGGCCCGGCCGCAGCGCCGCGGCCACCGCGTCCGGGCTCGTCATGTCGATCAGCTCGACGTCCAGGCCCCACTCGGTGGCGAAGCCCATCAGCCAGTTGCGCAGGCTCCAATACATGACCTTGGGCGCCAGCACGTGGTCGCCGGGCTTCAGCGCCTGGAACACCGCTGTCGCCGCCGCCATGCCGCTGGCGAACAGCAGCGCCTGGTGGCCACCCTCGAGCGCGTTGATCACGGCCTCGGCCTGGTCGAAGGCCGGGTTGTCGGCGCGCGCGTAGACGCGCCCGCTGCGGTACTGGTTGTCCTCGTCGCGCAGGTAGGTGGTGCTCACGTGCAGCGGCGGGATGACGGCGCGCGTGCGCTCGTCGATCCAGCCCAGGGCCTGCGCGGCGATGGTGTCGGGGTGATGGGCCTTGTCGGTCATGGAGGGCTCACTTCTGGAAGGCGCCGGGCGACCAGCGCGTGCGGCGCTCGGCCGGCGGGTCGAGCGGCTTGCGGCCCTCGGTCCAGTCGAATTCGGCCACCGGCAGCAGTTGCTGCAGGCCGAGCGCGCGCAGGTCGACGCCCTGCCCCCGCAGGCTGGAGGACGGCGGCAGCTCGAAGGCGTTGGTGGCGAAGTCGGCCAGCGCGCCGCGCGTGGCGTGGCGGTTGCCCTCGAAACGGCCCTCGTTGACCCACTCGAACAGGCCGCTGCCGACCAGCAGGTTGTTCACCGCCACCAGTTCCAGGCCCGGCGGCAGCCGGTCGCGGTGCACGCGCAGGAACCACGCCGGTGTCCAGCCGTGGTTGACGAAAGTGTTGTGCGCCACCCGCAGGCGGTTCAGGTCCCAGGCCGCGCCTTCGCTGCCGTAGGACAGCAGAACCGGGTTCTGCGTGTCCGAGCCCTGGGCGATGACGTTGCCGATGACGGTGGCATCGCCGGCGAGCGCGATGTCGATCTCCAGGCTGGCGCCGCCGCGCAGGCCGTCGTGGATGAAGTTGTAGGCGATCAGCGTCTCGCGCGCCCGCGTCTTGAGCAGGTGGCCCTCGAAACCCTGCTGGAAGCGCGTGCCAGTGACGCTGAAGCGCCCGATGCGGCCGATGGTGACGAGGTGGTGCAGCCCGCCCACCACCCGCGGCGCCAGACCGAACACGCTCCCTTCCACCTGCACCTCGGCCTTCGGGTCGTTCAGCGCCACCAGGCCGTGCTCGTTGTCGAAGAAGCGGCAGCGGCGCAGAACCAGGCGCCCGCCTTCCTGGCGCACGGCGGCGCCGGCACCGTCGGTGCTGCGGGTGCCGCGGAACTCCAGGTTCTCGATCAGCACCTCGCCGCCCTGGATGGTCCACAGTGCGCGGGCCGCCACGGGCTGGCCGCCGCCCATGACGCGCGGAGGCTCGCCGCCGCCTACGCCGCGGATGGTGAGGCGGCGGTCCTGGATGAGCAGCCGCTCGGTGTAGTCACCGGGGAGCAGCTCGATGACATCGCCATCGGCGGCGCTGCGCAACGCCTGCGCCAGCGGCTGCCCCGGCCCCACGAGCCACACCCGGGGCCCGGGCGCAGCCGGCGCCGGCACGGCCGAGGCAGGCTCCCCGGCGGGCGCGGAGGCGGCCTGCAGGGGCAGGGTCGCAAAGAGCGACAGGGCCAGCGCGAGCAGGGCGCGGGCCGGACGGAGGGCAGAGATCATCGGGCGCGCAAGCGGAACGGTGTCCGAGTATCTCCGCTGGCAAGGGCGCCCGGCCGGCCGTTCGTGCGGCTGGCGCTGCTTCAGATGGGCAGCTCGAGCAGCAGGTCTCGCCAGCGCAGCGTGGCCGCGCGCGGCGCCAGCTTCACCAGCACCAGGCCGGGCGCGGCGGCGTCGCCCTCGCGCAGCACCTGGCCGTCGAGGACTACGAAGCGCACCGAGGCCTGCTCCGACCACACCGAACCGCCCACCACCAGCGGCGGCAACTCGCGCCGCTGCTCGGCCTGCAGCTCGGCCAGGCGGCGCACCTGCGTGATGATGGGAGCGCCGGGTGGCTTCACCGGCTCGGCGGGCGGGGCGGCGGGCGGCAGGGCCGGCGGTTCCCTGTTCTGCAAGGCAGGCGGCGCCGAGACCACCACCGGCAGGATCGGCGGGACGGCGCTGGCCAGCGGCGGAGTCACG
>JBILSW010000027.1:0-13248 GCA_044371895.1 Rubrivivax sp. | reverse complement strand
CGCACGGCCGGAAGGCCTGCGCGCCGAGCACGACAAGCTCTCCGCGCTCGAGTTCGCGAGCGGCCAGCCGCGTGCTCTCCAGCGCCACGCCCAGCCCGTCGGCCGCCGCGGCGATCGCCAGCGCAGCGCGGTCGAAGGCCGTGCGCGGGCGCTGCGGCATCGCCAGGCCCTGCAGCGCGAACCAGTCGTGCCACGGCAGCGGGCTGACCGTCGAATCGATCAGCGGCAGCTTGCAAACGAGCGCTGTTGCCCGAGCCCGCGCCGGCAGCAGCGAAGGCGCCACCAGCGGCGCGATGCGCTCGGCCCCCAGCGGCACCACCTCGACGCCGGGACGCGGCCGCCCGTCGGCATAGGCCAGCACGGCGTCGAGCTCGCGGCGCACGCCCAGGTCAGGCCGGTCGGCGCCGGTGCTCAGCCGCACGTGCAGGCCCGGGTGCCCTTCGACGAAACCGCGCAGCCGCGGCCCGAGCCACTTGATGGCCAGGCTGGGCGCGCAGTGCACGGCCAGCACCTGATCGTGCGCGGGCAGGCCCACGTCGGCACAGGCAGCCTCGAGCGCATCGAACACGCGCGCCAGCACCTCGTGCAGGCGCCGGCCCTCGGGCGTGAGCTGCACGCGGCGGTGGCTGCGCTCGAACAAGGTGCGGCCGAAGTGGGCCTCGAGGTCGCGCATCTGGTGGCTGACCGCCGACGCCGTGAGGCTCAGCTCCTCGGCGGCGCGCGCGAAGCCCTGCAGGCGGGCGGCTGCCTCGAAGGTGCGCAGACGGTTCAACGGCGGCAGCCCTCTCATGCTTGAGCCCGAAAGATGAATTCATTTCGTGCTTTCATGAGCAAGCATCGTTTGCCAAACCCTGCGCCAGCGGCCACGATGCGCGTCCTCGACGCTTCTTCCCCCGCCCCCGCGGGAGTTCGCCATGTCCGCCATCCTCGACAAGATCACCGCCGGCGCCCACAGGGAGTACCGGCACGACCCGCTGACCGACCCCAAGGTCTCGATCTACCAGCCCGACCAGCCCGGGCTGGTGTTCCCCGGACGCCCGCGCTTCGACGACGCGGCGCTCGAGCGCCGCTACCTCAAGGAGCGGCTCGCGGGCGCCTGCCGCGCCTTCGCGCGTCAGGGCTTCGACTACGGCTTCGCCGGGCACCTGACGATCCGCGACCCCGAGCGCCCGCACCTGTACTGGACCAACCCGATGGCGGTGCACTTCCGCCAGGTCCGGGTCTCCAACCTCATCCTGGTCGACCACCGGGGTCGCGTGGTCGAGGGCGACCACGCCGTCAACCGCGCCGGCTTCGTGCTGCACGCCGCGGTGCACGAGGCGCACCCCGACATCGTCGCGATGTGCCACGCGCACACCGTCTACGGCACCGCCTTCGCGGCGCTGGGCCAGCCGCTGGCCCCCATCTCGCAGGACGCCGCGGCCTTCTTCGAGGACCACATCGTCATCAGTGACGAGGCCGGGCAGGTGGCGGTGGAGGAGGACGCCGGCCCCAAGGTGGCCGACTGGTTCAAGGGCGTGAAGGCCGCGATCCACCAGAACCACGGCCTGTTCACCGCCAGCCGCCACAGCATCGAGGCCGCCGCGTTCTGGTTCATCGCGCTGGAGCGCTGCTGCCAGCAGCAGCTGCTGGTGCAGGCCACCGGCGTCGCACCGCGGCTCGTGCCCCCCGAGCGCTCGCGCTACAGCCGCGAGCACGTGGGCAGCGAGTACATCGGCTGGCTGCACTTCCAGACCCTCTGGAACGACCTCGTGCGCACAGAGCCCGACCTGTTCGACTGACCGCGCAGGATCGCGTGCGTCACCTCGCGCCAGAAGGTGTCGGTCAGCTCCTTGCGGGTGAACTGGCGCTGGTTGCGGCCACTGTGCGTGGCGATCTCGATCAGGCGGAGCTCGTAGTACACCTTGCCCATGGTTCCGGTGGGCTGGGTGTGGCGCACCAGGCTGACCGAGCAGGGCCGCCGGTCCAGCTTGAACGATGCCGGGATCAGCATGTTTCCTCCTCGTTGCTTCGGGTTTGGTCGATGGCCCCGGCGGGCAGCGCGACCGGCGCACACCGACGGCCGGTGCTCGAAGCGCCGGCCGGGACCGCGTGCCGCTGCATCCTGGCGCCGGTGTGGCTGACAGGGCGAACTGGATGCGCATACACACCGGCAGAGGGACTTGGTCACCGCGCACGTGGCCGCGCTTCAGCGGCGGCACTGGACGGCCGACAACCCGTCCGCGAAACGGACTGCCGTCATCACCAAGGACCTGCCACCCCTGGACCGCGCGCTGGCTTTCCCGCCGCGCGACGCCTCGGGACGGCTGCTGCTGAACGCCGGGGTCAAGGTCACCGACGACCGGCAACGGCAGGAACTGCTGCAGACGCCGCTGTTCGCCGAGGAGCACCACTGTGTCGAGAGGCAGCGCCGCCTCAACGCCGCGATGGGCCAGCGCCTGCGCGAGGGCGCCGCGCTCAAGGACGTCGTCGCCGCGCTGCCGCACGAGCTGCACGCCCGCGGCCGCGCGCTGCTGCAGCGCCGTGCCGACGAATCGCTCTACCACTTCGTGTACGAGGCAGTGCACTACAGCGCCCGCCACGCCTGGATGACGCTGGCGCTGACCGAGCAGACGGCCGCGGTGCTGGGCTGGCCGCAGCCCCAGGTCGACAGCCTGGGACGTGCCGCATTGACGATGAACGTGGCCATCGCCCGCCTGCAGGACCACCTGGCCATCGTGCGGGTGCCGGCCACGCCGAGCACGGCGCCGTCATGCTCGCCGCGGCCGGGCTGGACGATGCGGTGGCGGTGGAGGCCGTGCGGCTGCACCACGACGCCCATGCAGAGGGCCGGCCATTGCAGGAGCAGCAGCCGGCGCACCAGCTGGCGCGGCTCGCGCGCGGCGATGTCGCCGCTGGCGGCGGCCCACGGGGCCTGCTCGGGCGCCGCCGGGCAGCTTCGTGGAGCTGGCCAGCGGCGAGATCGGCATCGTCGTGGCGCACGGCCAGCGCGCCAACCTGCCCCCGGTGGCGGCCATGGTTTCGGCCAGCGACAACGTCAACGTCGAGCCCGTGCTGCGCGAAACCCGGGACCGCCGCTTCGCCGTCAAGGCCGCCGTGCCCCCCAGCGGATCACTGTGCACTTCCAGCGGGATGATGTGTCTAGCCCTGGGCCGTAGGCAGCCCCTCGGCCGCGGCCCTGCCGCCGCCAGGGCGCTGAACAGCCGGGCTCCGGCCGATGACGGTGCGGTGATGCGGGTTGCTGATCACCGCCGCGTCTCCGTGATGGCACGGCACGCGGCCCGCCGCCCTACAGTCGCAGCTTCCCTGCCCTGACCCACCCTGCCCGTAAGGCAAGACATGAATCGTCCGAACTTCGTCTTCGTGGTGGCCGACGACCTCGGCTACGCCGACCTGGGCTGCTACGGCGGCCGCGACGCGGACTTCGGGGCGGTGTCGCCCGTGCTCGACGGCATCGCTGCCCGGGGCCTGCGCTTCACGCAGGGCTACGCCAACTCGCCGGTGTGCTCGCCGACACGCTTCGCCCTCATGACCGCGCGCTGGCAGTACCGGCTGCGCGGCGGTGCCGACGAGCCCATCAGCAGCCGCACGCGGGGCAGCACGGTCCTGGGCCTGCCGCCCGCGCAGCCGACGCTGCCCTCGCTGCTGCGCCAGGCCGGCTACCGCACCGCGCTGATGGGCAAGTGGCACCTCGGCTTTCCGCCGGCCTTCGGGCCGCTGCGCTCGGGCTACGAGGAGTTCTTCGGTCCCATGAGCGGCGGCGTCGACTACTTCACCCACGCCGACTCCGCCGGCTTCCACGACCTCTGGCTCGGCGAGGCCGGGCTGCGCACCGAGGGCTACCTGACCGACCTGATCACGCAGCGCGCGGTCGACTGGATCGGCCGCATGGGCACCGGCGACGCGCCGCTGTTCCTGAGCCTGCACTACACGGCGCCGCACTGGCCCTGGCAGTCGCGCGACGACGGCGCGCGCCGCATCGACGGCAGCCTGTTCGACCTGGCTGGCGGCAACATCCACACCTACCGCCGGATGATCCACCACATGGACGAGGGCATCGGGCAGGTGCTGCAGGCGCTGCGGGCCTGCGGGCGGCTCGACGACACGCTGCTGGTGTTCACCAGCGACAACGGCGGCGAGCGCTTCTCCGACAACTGGCCGCTGGTCGGCGGCAAGATGGACCTGACCGAAGGCGGCATCCGCGTGCCCTACGTCGCGCAGTGGCCGGCGGTGATCGCCCCGGGCGGCGTGACGGCCCAGCATTGCCTGACCATGGACTGGTCGGCCACCATGCTGGCCGCGGCCGGGGTCGACGCCCACCCGGAGTACCCGCTGGACGGCGTATCGCTGCTGCCGGTGCTGGCCGACGCCTCGCATCGCTTCGCCCGCCCGTTGGCCTGGCGCATGAACCACCGCGGCCAGCGGGCCTACCGCGACGGGCGCTGGAAGTACCTGCGCGTCGACGGGAACGACTACCTCTTCGACATCGACGCCGACGAGCGCGAGCGGGCCAACCGCGGGCCCTGGGACTCCGGGCGCCTGGCGCACCTGCGCCAAGCCTGGGAAGACTGGAACGCGTCGATGCCGCCCATCCCGGCCGACGCGGCGGTGAGTCTGGGCTATTCGTACAAGGATATGCCGCAGCGCTGAGCGCGGACGGCCGGCACCCGGACGGATCGAATCCACGGACACGAGGAGACCGCGATCTGAGAGAGCTGCGTGCCGGCCCGGGCGCCGCCCAATGGGAAGGTATCCTCGCGGTGGATGGCGGCCCTTCGCACCGCGCGCATCCGTTGCGCCGACGCTGGTCACCAGGACGCCGCCGCATATGCCCGCCTGGGCCCTCAGGAGCACCCATGAACTGGCTCGACCACTCGATCATGCGCACCCGCGGCGTAGCACAGGGCCGCGTCCGGGACACGCACGCACTGACGGAGGCGAAACAGGGCAAGTACCACTACACGATCGGCCCTTACTCCGAGCCCGTGCTGCAGGTCAGGCCCGGCGACCGCATCGTCGTCGAGACGCGGGACGCCTTCGAGGGCGCCGTCAAGACCGAGCAGGACCTCCCCTCGCGCGTGCTGCGCATGCCCTTCGTGAACCCGCAGAACGGGCCTATCCTCGTAGAGGGAGCCGACAAGGGCGACGTGCTGGCTGTCTACATCGAGAGCATGGCCCCGCGCGGCCCGAACCCGCGCGGCACCTGCGCAATGATCCCGCAGTTCGGCGCGCTCAGCGGCACCAGCCTGACCGCGCTGCTGGCCGACTCGCTGCCCGAGATCGTGCGCAAGATCGACGTCGACGAAGACGGGGTCTACTGGAGCAAGCGCGTCACGCTGCCCTACAGGCCGCACATCGGCACGCTGAGCTGCAGCCCCGAGATCGACAGCATCAACACGCTGACGCCCGACGCCCACGGCGGCAACATGGACCTCCCCGACATGGGCCCCGGCAGCATCACCTACCTGCCGGTGCGCACGCCCGGCGCGCGGCTTTTCATCGGCGACGCGCACGCCTGCCAGGGCGACGGCGAGGTCTGCGGAACCGCGGTCGAGTACCCCAGCACGACCACGATCCAGGTCGACGTCATCAAGGGCTGGAACCTCGAGTGGCCGCGCCTGGAGAATGAGTCCCGCATCATGTGCATCGGCAGCGCCCGACCGCTGGAGGATGCCGCCCGCATCGCCTACAAGGAACTCGTGCTGTGGATGGAAGCCGAGTTCGGCTTCGACCGGTGGGACGCCTACATGATGCTGAGCCAATGTGGACTGGTGCGCCTGGGCAACTTCGTCGACCCCAAGTACACCGTGGGCGCAGGGATCGAGAAGAAGTACCTCGCGCCCTGAGCGCCCCACGGGCGGGGCTGCGCCCTGCCCGCCTGCGCGGGGGTTCCAGGTGCCCGGCGAACCCGCCTCGCCCCGAGAGCTGTCCGCATCCGGTTTCCGTTCGACTTTCACTCAAGAGGAACATCACGCCATGGATCTTGGACTGAAGGGCCTGAAGGCCATCGTGACCGGCGGCACCAAGGGCATCGGGCGCGCCATTGCCCAGACGCTGGCGGCCGAGGGTGCCCACGTCGCGTTCTGCGCACGCAACGCCGCCGAGGTCGACCAGACCGTCAAGGACTTCAGCGCGTATGGCGTCCCGGTGATCGGACGCGTGGTCGATGTGGCAGACGGCGCCGGTCTGGCCGCTTTCGTCGCCGAGGTGGGTTCGGCCTTCGGCGGAGTCGACATCGTGGTGGCGAACGTCAGCGCACTGGCAATACCGAACGACGAGGCCAACTGGCAGAAGACCTTCGACGTCGACATGATGGGGACGGTGCGGCTGGTCAACGCCGCGATGCCGCTTCTGGAACAGAGCGCCCACGCCAGCATCGTCACGATCAGCAGCGTGTCGGGCCGCGAGATCGATTTCGCATCCGGCCCGTACGGCGCCTTCAAGGCCGCCATCATCCATTACACGCAGGGCCTGGCCTACCATCTGGCGGGCAAGAAGATCCGCGCCAACACCGTCTCGCCCGGCAACACCTACTTCAAGGGCGGCGTCTGGGAGCAGATCGAGCACGGCAACCCCGAGCTCTTCAAGATGGCGCTCGGCCTCAACCCGACAGGCCGGATGGGTACGCCCCAGGAGATGGCCAACGCAGCCGTCTTCCTCGCGAGCCCGGCAGCGAGCTTCATCACGGGCACCAATCTGGTCGTCGATGGCGCGCTGACCAAGGGCGTCCAGTTCTGACGAGGGCCGGCGTTCCGACTCGGGCGGTCGTCGGCCTCGAACGGCGGGGGCCCGACCTGCGGGCTCGGCCCTCCAGCCATGCGGTCTGCCTGCAGGGTGCGCTGGGGCGTCTGCCCCCATGGCAGCGGTACCGCCAGCAGCATCGATGGCCGCATCCCAGGGGGGCGGCAACGGGCCGGCGGTGGCTTGAGCGGCCGGGGGGTGGCCGACGCGGGGCTCAACCGGACCGTGGGGCGAGGCGCTGCATCCACGCCCCGGCGGCCGCCAGCACCAGACCCACGGCGGCCCCGGCGGCGATGTCGACGACCAGTCCTAGGGTCCAGTGCGGCGCCTGGAAGTGCACGAGGTGCGTGAAGATGCCGCCGGCCACCGCGAGCATGGCCACCATGCCGATCGGCCCCAGCGCGCCCAGGATGCGCGGTGCCGCGCGAACGATCCAGCGGCCCGCCGCCTGCCGCGCGGGTTGCGGCGAGCGCGCCAGGGCCAGGCCCATGTCGTCCAGCCGCACCAGCGCGGCGATGAGCCCGTAGATGCCCACGGTCATCACCACGCTCATGGCGGCGAGCACGAGCAGCTTCTGCTCGAAGGGCGCCTGCGCCGCCACGGTGAGCGAGATCACCAGGATCTCCAGGCTCAGCACGATATCCGTGACGATGGCGCCGCGGATGCGCTGCTCGTCGGTCAGCGGTGCCTCCTGCGGGCCGCGGTGCCAGCCCAGGCGCTCCAGCACCGCCTTGCCGCCTTCGAAGGCCAGGTACAGGCCACCGGCGACCAGGGCCAGCTGGATGCCCAGGGGGAACAGCGCGTCGACCGCCAGCACCAGCGCGATCAGCCACAGCTTGTTCAGGGCACTGGCCCGGAAGATGCGCCAGATGGCCGGCAGTTCCTGGGCCGGCGACACGCCGGTCATCTTCGACGCACCGACGGCCAGGTCGTCGGCGGCGATGCCCGCGGTCTTGGCGGCGGCCCGGCCGGTCATCAGGGCCACGTCGTCGGCCGCGGCAGCGAGCTTCAGGCCCTGGGCGGCCACGTCGTCGGCCGCGGCGGCGGCGAGCTTGGCCACGTTGCGGAGGACGGCGAAGAAGGCGGATGTCGGCATGGTGGCGCCGATCATGCCGCAGATGGTGGCGGCGGCAGCGGTGATCAGTCGCGGCGTCGCCGCACGGCCGCACCGATCGCCGCCAGCCCCAGCGCCCGCATCGCGTAGCTGGAAGGCTCAGGAACGGGCGAAGGGCCGAACGTCATGTGCAGATCGGATCCGTTGCTGGTGCCGCGCCACGCCACATCCATCAGCGAGCTCGCATCGTAGAAGCGGGCCGTGGTGTCCAGCAGCAGGAACATCGACGACTGGCCAGGCGCGATGCCGGAGGGCGCGCCAACCGGGTTGGTGCGCAGGAAGCTGAAGTTGACGTACGAGTCCAGCGGCGAATCGAAGCGGTACGCCTGCACCAGCGATACGTCGCCCACGCCGTCGATGCGCCAGTTGGCGTCGAATTCCGGGGCGTGGAACTCGCCAAGGCGGAGGAAGGCGATCTCGCCACTGGAACTCGCGTCGTTGAGCACGCGCCAGCAGAAGTCCAGCGTGCCGTCCAGGTCGGAGCGCACCTCGCGCGACTGGATCTGGCCGGTGACCAGGCCGGTGGGCGTGCTCATGGTGAAGGCCTGCGCGACGTGGGCGCTGAGCAGGACCGTCAAGGCCAGGGTGGACCGGAGCTGGGCGGAATCGAGCATCGGGGTCTCCTCGCGGTGGCAGATGACGAGCCTGAGCATGGGAAGGCCCCGATCGCCGGGGCATCCCCTAGAGGAATGCTCTCCCGGCCTGGACGCCGCTCCTGGGCCGCATCGGCTCTCCCAACGAGAGGAAAGACCGGGGTCAGGGCCGGCCAATGGCTTGCACGATCGGCTCCCGGCGGGGTGAGCCCGCGCGGCCTCAGGCCGTGCTCCGTGCCTCGATCACCCCGTGTGCAGCCTGTCGGCGTTTGCCCTCCGCCGCTGTCCATGACGGAGCGATACCGCGCTGCGCGCGGGCCAGGCCCGCATCCCGGTCACCGGGCGTGCGCTGGCAGGGTGGTCCAGGTCAGCATGGCGCTCAGCGGCACCTGGGCGATGGGGTGCAGGGGCGTGGACATGATGGCTCCTGCGCAGGCCGTGGGCTGCAGGGATTGCAGACCCTCTGTCCGGAAGCACGCTGCCGTGCCGCCGAGGAACATCCGAACCACTGGCGCATTCGGCCCGGCTCGCGCATCCTTCGGGGCAACTGCAGCCCATGCCGGACCACCTGCCCCGCCCGCGATGAGCCTCGCTGACCTGAACGCCGCCGACTGGCCCGCGCTGAGCGCGCTGCTCGACGAGGCGCTGGCACTGCCGCAGGCGGAGCGCGACGCCTTCGTGGATGCGCTCGGCACCGAGCACGCCGCGCGGCGCGAGACCCTGCGCGCGCTGCTGGCGCACGCGGCGCGCGTGGAGACCGGCGACTTCCTCGGCGCGCTGCCGGCCATCGCGCTGCGGGAGGGCCAGGATGCCCTTCCGCAACCTGCGCCCGGTGCCGAGGTCGGCCCCTACCGGCTGATCGAGGAACTCGGCATCGGCGGCATGGGCGCGGTCTGGCTGGCCGAGCGCGCCGACGGCAGCCTCAAGCGCAAGGTGGCGCTGAAGCTGCCGCGCGTGAGCTGGGACCCTTCGTTCGCGCAGCGCAGCCTGCGCGAACGCGACATCCTGGCCGCGCTGGAACACCCGCACATCGCCCGCCTGTACGACGCCGGCGTCGATGCGCTGGGCCGGCCCTTCCTGGCCATGGAGTACGTGCCCGGGCTGCCGATCGACGCCTGGTGCGACGCGCGCCGGCTGCCGCTGGCCGCGCGGGTGGAACTGCTGCGCCAGGTGGCCGACGCGGTGGCCTACGCGCACCGCCGGCTGGTGGTGCACCGGGACCTCAAGCCGTCCAACATGCTCGTCACCGACGACGGGCAGGTGCGGCTGCTGGACTTCGGCATCGCCCGGCTGCTGGGCGCCGAGGGTGGGCCCGCCGCCGAGCACACGCTGGCTGCGCCGGCCTTTACCGTCAACTACGCCAGCCCCGAGCAGTTGCAGGGGCAGCCGCTCGCCACCGCCACCGACATCTATTCGCTGGGCGTGGTGGCGCACGAACTGCTGTGCGGCACGCGCCCCTTCGACCACCTGCCCGAGCGCGGCGCGGCGCGCGTGCAGGCCATCCTCGCCGCCGACGTGGCGCCGCCCAGCCGCCGCCTGCCCGCGGCAGCGGCCGCCGCCGCCCGCGCCAGCACGCCGGCCGCACTGCAGCGCGCGCTGCGCGGCGACCTCGACGCCATCCTGCTTCGCGCGCTGGCGCGCCAGCGCGAGCAGCGCTACCCGTCGGCCGAGGCGCTGGCCGACGACCTGCTGCGCTGGCGCGACGGCCGCCCCGTGTCGGCGCAGCGGCCGCACGCCGGCTACCTGCTGGGCAAGTTCGTGCGCCGCCACCGGCTGGCCGTGGGCGCCGGCACCGCCGCGCTGCTGGCGCTCGTGCTCACCACCGGGGTGGCGCTGGTGCAGGGTCAGCAGGCGCGCGAGCAGGCGCAGCGCGCGCAGGCCTCGCGCGACTTCCTGGCCGGCCTGTTCGAGCGCGCCGATCCCGACCTGCGCGCCGGGCGCGACGCCACGCTGCGCGAGCAGCTGGAGCCGGCCGAGCGCGAGGCGGCGCGGCTGCCGCCCGAGCAGCGCCGCGAGGTGCTGGCCACCGTGGCCGGCCTCTGGGAGAAGCTCGGCGACCGCGGGCGTGCCGCGCAGGTGCAGGCGCGGCTGTCCGAGCTGTGGGAGGCCGAGCAGGCTCGCCGGCCCACGCCCGCCGGCGCTGCCGCGCTGGTGCAGTCGCGGCTGCACGAGGCGCGCATGGCGGTGCTCATGGAACGGCTCGGCGCGGCCGAGCGCCACCTGCGCGCGGCCGATCAGGCCGCGCCCCGTGCCGGCTGGCCGCCGGCCGTGCTCGCGCTGGCCGATCTGCAGTGGGGCTACTTCGAGCTCTACGGCGGCCGACCGTCGTCGGCGGAGGGGCACTTCAGCGCCGCGCTGGAGCGCTCGCGCGCGCTGCGCGACACGCAAGCCGAGGCGCAGGCGCTCGCCGGCCTGCAGCGCTCGCACGTCGCCCTGCGCCGGCCGGCCGAGGCCCTGGCCGCCCAGCGGGCGCTGGCCGGGCTCGTGGCGCAGGACCGGCTGCGGCAGCCGCAGGCGCGCCAGGACGCGCTGTTCCAGATGGCGACCACGCTGTTCCAGCTGGGTCGTTATGCCGAGGGCTGGCCGCTGGCCGAGCAGATGGCCGCCGGCGCCGATGCCCTGTACGGCCCGGCGCTGCGCGGGCAGCTGCGCACCCGGCTGCTGTGGCTGAAGTACGGCCTGCAGCTTGGCCGCGACGAGGCGATCAGCGCCTGGCTGCGCGTGCACGAGCCGGGCGCGGCGCAGCTGGCCGAGCTGCAGGCCGGCTACCCGGACTCCGAGCTGGTCGACTGGCACAGGCTCAGCGCGCGGGTGTGGGCCGGGGCGGGCGACGCCGGGCGTGCCGACGCCGAGTTGCAGCAGGCGCGGCGGCAGGCCGGGCGCCTGCCGACCGCGGCCCGGCAGGCCTGGCACGCGCCCATCGAGATCGCCGCCGCATACGCGGCGCTTTCGCTGGGGCAGCCGTCGCGCGCGCTGCCGCTGCTCGAACCGCTGTCGCAGGGCCCCGAGGCACCTTCGCCGGCCGTGCGGCCCTACATCGGCCTGGCCCGTGGCGTGGCGCTGGCCCGCCTGCAGCGCCAGCCGGAGGCGATGGAGTGGCTGCAGCGCGCGGAACGCGACTTTGCGCAGCTCGGAGACCCGCCGCCGCCCCAGGCCGCGCTGGTGCAGCTGAACATCGTGCTGCTGGCGCTTCAGGAGCGCGGGCAGGACGTCGCCGCGCTCACGCGCCGGCTCGACGCCGCGTTGCAGTCGCTGCCCGCGGCCTACGGGCCCGATCACCCCGCGGTGCGGCTGGTGCAGGCGCTGTCCGGCGCGGCCAGAGATGCCGGCGCCCCGGCCAACGGCAGTTCCGCAGCAGCGCTCCGGCAGGTGGCCGGCGCGCATCGTCATCAACTCTTCTTCTAGGAGGTAAACATGTACGTTTCGTTGGACAAGGTGGGATCGGTGCGGTTCGTGTACGGCAGGGGCGTGCACGACCTCGCGGTCCGTGTCGGGGGCGTAGGCGCAAGTGACGAACAGCTCTTTGGCAGCGGCCTCCATCTCGTCGTGCAGAAGGCCGATCCCTCGACACCCGGCGGCGACCTCGTGCTCCGGTTCACCACGCGACGGGGCGACGATCCCGCCTGGGGTGCTCTGGCCGCAGCGCTGGAGGACGCGCTGAGGCGCCTGAAGGCGAAGGGCATCGACGACCACGGGATCGACATCCGGCTGCCGCAGCGTGCATGCGGTGACGGATTTCCCGACCCCGGAACCGATGGCCGCAGCCCCGGGGGCGGCGGCGGGCCGGACGTGGTCTGAGCGGCGCTGACCTCGCCGCGCCGCAGCGGGCTCGGGCACCACCGGATCGGAGGGATCCGCTCGGCTCGGCGGTCAACGGTCCGGCCCTATCGCGCGCGACCGGCCTGCCTGCGGCAGCCTGGAGCCAAGGCAAGCCGGCGGCGTGCCCGACGCGCTGGAATGCGCATGGGATCGTCATGGAGTGACGCGGAGCCCAGGACGCACCATCGAGGATCGCGCGCCACGGGTGGTGCGGGGCTGCAACGCATGTCGACACACGCGGAGCGCGGGGTCGGCCGCGAGGTCCTGCTCGTCGCGGCCGCGGTGACGGCGCTCGCCATCAGCTTGCTGTACTGCGTCGCCTGGCGCGCGCCGGGCGCGGCGCAGTGGCTGCCGGCCGCAGCCGGCCTCGGCGCGGCGGCCGGTGGCGGTGTGCCGGGCCTGCTGGGCGGCTGACTGCCGAGCTTCGTGCATCCGTTCACCTTCGCGCTGCTCACGGCGACCCGGCGGCATGCCGATCGCTGCGCTACGAGATGACCGCCCGCCCGAGCATGCTGGAGGCCTTCCACACCACCCCAGCGGCCCTCTACGACCCGGGCGCGCAGGGGGCGATCTACGCCATCGACTTCCGGGCCAGCTGCATCAAGACCGGCGGCGCCGAGGTCGACCTGGCGCTGCTGCTCGAGCAGGGCGGCCGCTGCTACACCGCCACGATCTGGGTCTGCTCGATCGTGTCGATGCAGCCCCTCGGCTCGCGCCCGCTTCGCGCCGTGGATTTCCGGCGCGTCGACAGGCCGTCGTGCACGGCGACGGAGGCGTGCCCCGACTTCGGCCCCGTCGGCGCACCGCTGCGCCTGGGTGTGTTCACCGCAGCGTCGTCGTTCGCCGGCGCGCCGACGGCCACGCTGACGCAGGGTGTGGACAACTGGCGGGTGGCGGTCTGGCGGCGCTGAGCGACAGTGACGGGCGTCGCGCCGACGTGCCTCGCACTGCGCGCCCGGCATCGCGCCGAAGGAGAACCTC
>JBILSW010000361.1:0-3922 GCA_044371895.1 Rubrivivax sp. | reverse complement strand
CGACGGCGGGCCAGGGCGCGTCGTGCAGCAGGCCCAGCGCGGCCTCGAAGCCCAGCGCCGCCCACAGGCCATGCGTGGCGTGCGGCGCGGCCGGGTACAGCGCGCGCAGCAGGATGCCGTAGCCTTCGCGCACATCCGCCGGGTTGGCCGCGGGCTCGGCAGCCGCGACGCCGTCTTCCAGCGCGTTGAGCATCTTCATCGCGCCGCTGATCACGGTGTTGTACTGCAGCCGCTCGTAGTCGCCCGTCACCTGGCGCAGCAGCCCGTGCATCTCGCGGCGCAGCGGGGCGTTGCCGCCCGCCGTGGCGGGCGCGGCCTTCAGCGCGGCCGCGTGCTTCGCGCCGAAGGCCCACAGTCGGCGCAGGAAGCGGTAGCAGCCCTCGGCGCCGCTGTCGCTCCAGGCCGCGCTCTGGTCGGGCGGACCCGCGAACATCGTGAACACGCGCGCGGTGTCGGCGCCGAACTTCGCGATGATGTCGCGCGGCTCGACCACGTTGTTCTTGCTCTTGGACATCTTCTCGATGCCGCCGAGCTGCACGGGCTGCCCGTCGGCCTTGGCGGTGGCCGCCACCGGTGCGCCGCGCTCGTCGAAGCGCACGTCGACTTCGCTGGGGTAGAACCAGCGCCGCTTTCCCGCCGATGGGCCGGCCGCGTCCTCGCGGTAGTAGCTCTCGTTGAGCAGCATGCCCTGCGTGAACAGGCGCCTGAAGGGCTCGCTGAACGACACCAGGCCGAGGTCGCGCATGGCCTTCGTCCAGAAGCGCGCGTACAGCAGGTGCAGCACGGCGTGCTCGATGCCGCCGATGTACTGGTCCATCGGCATCCAGTAATCGTTGCGCTCGTCGACCATCGCGTCGTCGCTGCCGGGGCTGCAGTAGCGCATGTAGTACCAGGCGCTGTCGACGAAGGTGTCCATGGTGTCCGTCTCGCGCCGCGCCTCCGCGCCGCAGCTCGGGCACTTCACCTTCAGGAAGGCCTCGCACTTGTTCAGCGGGTTGCCGCTGCCGTCGGGCACCAGGTCCTCGGGCAGCAGCACCGGCAGGTCGGCCTCGGGCACCGGCACGGCGCCACAGCTTGGGCAATGGATGATGGGGATCGGCGTGCCCCAGTAGCGCTGGCGGCTCACGCCCCAGTCGCGCAGGCGCCAGGTCGTCTTCTTCTCGCCCAGGCCACGCCCGCCCAGCGCCTTGGCGATGGCGGCCACCGCGTCCTTGTACGACAGGCCGCTGTAGAGGTCGGAATTGACGGTGATGCCACGCTGCTTGTCGGCGTACCAGTCCTGCCAGCGGTGGTAGTCGTAGTGCTCGCCGTCGACGTGCACCACCTGCTGGATCTTCAGGCCGTACTTCCGCGCGAACACGAAGTCGCGCTCGTCGTGCGCGGGCACGCCCATGACGGCGCCGTCGCCGTAGCTCATCAGCACGTAGTTGCCCACCCACAGCGGCACGTCCTGCTCGGTGAGCGGGTGGCGCACGACGAGGCCGGTGTCCATGCCCTCCTTCTCGCGCAGCGCCAGCTCAGCCTCGGTGGTGCCGCCGAGCTTGCACTTCTCGATGAAGGCGGCGAGCGCGGGTCGCGTGGCCGCGGCATGCGCCGCCAGCGGGTGCTCGGGGGCGACCGCGCAGAAGGTGACGCCCATGATGGTGTCGGCGCGCGTCGTGAACACGTGCATCAGGCCACCCTGGATGGGCTCGCCATCGGCGCCACGGATGTCGTGCGTGAAGGCGAAGCGCACGCCCTCGCTCCGGCCGATCCAGTGCTCCTGCATCAGCCGCACGCGCTCGGGCCAGCCCTCGAGGTAGTCGCGGTGCGTGGGGTCGGTCACGCCGGCCAGCAGCTCGTCGGCGTACTTCGTGATGGCCAGGTAGTAGCCGGGGATCTCGCGCTTCTCCACCGGCGCGCCGCTGCGCCAGCCGCGGCCGTCGACCACCTGCTCGTTGGCCAGCACGGTCTGGTCGACCGGGTCCCAGTTGACGACCTGCGTCTTCTTGTAGGCGATGCCCTTGTCGAGCATCTTCAGGAAGAACCACTGGTTCCACTTGTAGTAGCTGGCGTCGCAGGTGGCGAGCTCGCGCGTCCAGTCGAAGGCCAGGCCCAGCGGCTGCATCTGGCTCTTCATGTCGGCGATGTTGGCGCGCGTCCAGGCCGCCGGGGCCACGCCGTTGTCGATGGCGGCGTTCTCGGCCGGCAAGCCGAAGGCGTCCCAGCCCATCGGCATCAGCACGTTGAAGCCCTTCATGCGCAGCCAGCGCGCCATCATGTCGTTGATGGTGTAGTTGCGCACGTGGCCCATGTGCAGCTTGCCGCTGGGGTAGGGCAGCATGCTGCAGGCGTAGAACTTGGGGCGGCTCGGGTCTTCGGTCACGCGGTAGGCATCGGTGGCCTGCCAGTGCGCCTGTGCGGCGGCTTCGACCTCGCTGGGGACGTACTTGTCGTTCATCCGCGGGATTGTAGGGAGCGCTACCTGGGCGCCGCCCCTTCCGCGGCGGCGGCCGGTGCCTCGGTGACCAGGCCGATGCGCGCCAGGCCCGCCCCCTGCACCCAGCCGATGAGCTCGGCCACGCGGCCGTAGGGCACGGCGCGGTCGGCGCGCAGCTGCAGTTCGGTGGCAGGGTCGCGCGCCACCGCCTGGCGCGCGGCGGCCTCCAGGCGGCTGCGCAGCTCCGCCTCGGGCAGCGCCTCGTCGCCCAGGAAGACGCGGCCCTGGGCGTCGATGCTCACGGACAACAGAGCTCCTGCCCCGCCCGCAGCGGCCGCGTCTGCGGCTGGCAGATCCAGCTTCAGGCGGCTGGCCAGCAGCGGGGCGGTGACGATGAAGATCACCAGCAGCACCAACATCACGTCGATAAGCGGCGTCATGTTGATCTCGCTCATGGGCCGGGCGGGCGGCTGCCGCGTGAGGCGTCCGAAGGCCATGCCGCTACAGCTCCAGCAGGTCGTGCGCGAAGCCCTCGAGCTCGGCCTCGCGATCGGATATCCAGCTGCCGAACAGGTTGTAGGCCAGCACCGCGGGCACGGCCACGGCGATGCCGGCGGCCGTCATGACCAGCGCCTCGCCGACGGGGCCGCTGACCTGGTCGAGCGACACCTGCCCCGCGCCCACCAGCCCGACCAGCGCGTGGTAGATGCCCCAGACGGTGCCGAACAGGCCCACGAAGGGCGCCGTGGCGCCGATGCTGGCCAGCACCACCTGGCCCGAGCGCAGCTGCGCTTGCGCGGCCAGCAGCGCACCGCGCAGGCGCCGCGTGCGCTGGCTGTCCGGCCGCGCGGCGGCCTCCAGCGTGGCGGCGGCGGGCTCGGCCTCGGCGGCGGCCAGCAGGGGCAGCAGCAGCCGTTCACGGTCCAACGCCTGCAGGCGTACGCGGGCGTCGGCGCGCGACGGAGCGTCCCAGAAGGCGGGCAGCGCGCGCGCCAGGTCGGCGGCGGCGCGGCGCAGCAGCCAGGCCTTCCAGACGATGAGCGCCCAGGCCGCAATCGACATCGCCATCAGCAGCAACGCGGTGGCGCGTCCCACGCCGTCGGCGGCGCTCCAGAGCTGGGTCAGGCCTTCCATCGTGGCGACGATGGCGTCAGCGGGCCGCCGGCTGCAGGCCCAGCACGTCGGCCATGCCGTACAGGCCGGGCCCGTGGCGGCCGAGGAAGTGCGCGGCGCGCAGGCTGCCCTCGGCGTAGTTGGCGCGGCTGCCGCTGCGGTGCGCGATCTCGATGCGCTCGCCGGTGCCGGCGAACATCACGACGTGCTCGCCAACGATGTCGCCGCCGCGCAGCGTGCCGAAGCCGATGCTGCCGCGGCGGCGCTCGCCGGTGTGGCCCTCGCGGCTGAGCACGGCGTGGGCCGCGAAGTCGATGCCGCGGCCGCGCGCCACGGCCTCGCCCAGGGCCAGCGCGGTGCCGCTGGGCGCGTCGACCTTGTGGCGATGGT
>JBILSW010000360.1:0-3932 GCA_044371895.1 Rubrivivax sp. | reverse complement strand
CGTCGGCCTCGAAGATGATGGCCGTCTTGTCGCCCAGGCCGCGCTCGACGTTTCGATCGAGGCAGTTGTACGAGACGTTCAGCGTGCCGTCCTCGAACCACTTGAAGAACGGCGCGTTCGAATCGTCGAGCACCCTGGTGAACGGCGTCTTCCAGCTCACGAACTCGCGCGCCAGCCGGGCCCAGTATCCGGCGTAGTCGGCGGCAGCCTCGTCGCACAGCTTCTGGTAGGCGGCCATGCCCGAAACGCGGGCGGCCGCCACCAGGGCGGCCGGCGGCTGGTGGGTCTTGAGCTCGGTGGCGGCGTTGTCGCTCATCGCTTGTCTCCGTGGATGGGTCTTCGGGTGGCAGGTCGGTTCAGGGCGCGATGCTGGGAACAGGCTCTGACAAGGTCCTGACGGAGCCGGAACCTACAATTTGCCGCATCCCGGCCCCGGCCGACACGCCGCGAAAACCCGGGAACCGCCCCACCCCAACCCGCGCCCGCCATGCCCACCACCATCAAGGCCGCCGACCTCATCGACAGCATTGCCGCCGCGCTGCAGTACATCAGCTACTACCACCCGGCCGACTACATCGCCCACCTGGCCCGCGCCTACGAGCGCGAGCAGGGCCCGGCGGCCAAGGACGCCATCGCGCAGATCCTCACCAACAGCCGCCTGTGCGCCGAAGGCAAGCGGCCCATCTGCCAGGACACCGGCATCGTCAACGTGTTCCTGAAGATCGGCATGGACGTGCGCTGGGAGGGCTTCACCGGCAGCATCGAGGACGCCGTGAACGCCGGCGTGCGCAAGGGCTACCTGAACCCCGACAACGTGCTGCGTGCCAGCGTGCTGGACGACCCCATCTTCGCGCGCCGCAACACCAAGGACAACACGCCCGCCGTGGTGCAGATGGAGGTGGTGCCGGGCGACACGCTCGACGTCATCGTCGCGGCCAAGGGCGGCGGCTCCGAGAACAAGAGCAAGGTCGCGATGCTCAACCCCAGCGACGACATCGTGGAGTGGGTGCTCAAGACCGTGCCCACCATGGGCGCCGGCTGGTGCCCGCCGGGCATGCTGGGCATCGGCGTGGGCGGCACGGCCGAGAAGGCGGCGCTGCTGGCCAAGCAGGCGCTGATGGACGACATCGACATGCACGAGCTGCTGCAGCGCGGCCCGGCCAGCAAGCTCGAGGAGCTGCGCATCGAGCTGTACGAGAAGGTCAACGCGCTGGGCATCGGCGCGCAGGGCCTGGGCGGTCTGACCACCGTGCTCGACGTGAAGATCCGCACCTTCCCCACGCACGCCGCCAGCAAGCCGATCGCGATGATCCCCAATTGCGCCGCCACGCGGCACGCGCACTTCGTGATGGACGGCTCCGGGCCCGTGTACCTGGACCCGCCGAGCCTGGACCTGTGGCCCGACGTGCACTGGGCGCCCGACTACAACAAGAGCCGCCGCGTCGACCTGAACACGCTCACCCCGGCCGAGGTGGCTGGCTGGAAGCCCGGCGACACGCTGCTGCTGTCGGGCCGGCTCCTCACCGGCCGCGACGCCGCGCACAAGCGCATCCAGGACATGCTGGCCAAGGGCGAGCCGCTGCCGGTGGACTTCACCAACCGCGTCATCTACTACGTGGGCCCGGTGGACCCAGTGCGCGACGAGGTCGTCGGCCCCGCCGGCCCCACCACCGCCACCCGCATGGACAAGTTCACGCGCATGATGCTCGAGAAGACCGGCCTGATCGCGATGGTCGGCAAGGCCGAGCGCGGGCCCGTGGCCATCGAGGCCATCAAGGACGCGAAGAGCGCCTACCTGATGGCCGTGGGCGGCGCCGCCTACCTCGTCAGCAAGGCGATCAAGGGCGCCCGGGTCGTGGGCTTCGCCGACCTCGGCATGGAGGCCATCTACGAGTTCGACGTGGTCGACATGCCGGTGACGGTGGCGGTGGACGCCGGCGGCACCAGCGTGCACAGCACGGGCCCGAAGGAGTGGCAGGCCCGGATCGGCAAGATCCCGGTGGCGGTGGCCTGAGGCGGTGGCCGGGGCAGGCGCCCGATGTCGCAGTACTTCGAGCTCCACCCCACGCACCCGCAGCCGCGCCTGCTGAAGCAGGCGGCGCAGATCCTGCACGACGGCGGCATCGCCGCCGTGCCCACTGACAGCAGCTACGCCCTCGTCTGCCACCTCGACGACAAGGCAGCAGCCGAGCGGCTGCGCCGCATCCGCGGCGTCGACGACAAGCACCACCTGACGCTGCTGTGCCGCGACCTCAGCGAGCTCGCGCGCTTCGCACGCGTGGACAACCGCCAGTACCGGCTGCTGAAACTGGGCACGCCGGGGCCCTACACCTTCATCCTCGAAGCCACGAAGGAAGTGCCCCGCCGCGTGAGCCACCCCAGTCGGCGGACCATCGGCCTGCGTGTGCCCGAGCATCAGGCGCTGCAGGCCCTGCTGGAGGTCTTCGGCCAGCCGCTGCTGGCCACGACGCTGATCCCGCCCGGCGAGACCGACGCGCTGAACGACGCGCACGAGATCCGCGCGCGCTACGAGAAGCAGCTCCAGGCCGTGGTCGACGCCGGCGCCTGCCCCCTGCAGCCCACCTCCGTCATCGACCTCAGCGGCGACGAGCCCGTGCTGGTACGCCAGGGCCGCGGCGACGCGGCCCGACTGGGCCTGGGCTGAGGCGCCCCGTCAGCCCCCCGGCGCCGCCGTCAGGCGCTCGGCGATGCGCGGCGGGCTGAAGCCCAGTTGCGGCTGGCCGCGCACCAGGATCACCGGCGTGCCCGGCGCCTGCAGGCGCTCGAACTCGGCGCGGCAGGCCGCGTCGCGCTCGACGAAGCACTCCGTGAAGGCCACGCCGTGGCCGGTGAACCAGCGCCGCGCCTGGGTGCAGATGCCGCAGGAGGTGGACGAGATCACGTGCACGTCGCCCGGCGCCGCGGCCCGCGCGATGCGTTCGCCGATCGCGGTCTGACCGCGCCCCTGCCAGGCCTGCAGCCCCAGCGTCATCAGCGCGAGCAGCAGGAACAGCTGCACCCAGGGGTTGGACAGCCCCGCGCGCAACGTCGCCATCATGGGCCTACAGCGCGGCGGTGACCACCATCTCCACGCGCCATTCGGGCCGCGCGAGATCGGCCTTGACGGTGGCGCGGGGCGGCGCCTCGCCAGGGGGCAGCCAGGCCTCCCAGACGGCGTTCATGGCCGGGAAGTCGGCCAGGTCCCTGAGGAAGATCTCCACGCGCAGCAGCTTGCGCTTGTCGGTGCCGGCGCGGGCCAGCAGGGCGTCGATGGCAGCCAGCACCTGCTGCGTCTGGCCGGTGATGTCGGCGCTGCCGTCGGCGGGCACCTGGCCGGCCAGGTAGCACACGCCGTTGTGCACGGCCATCTCCGACAGGCGGGGGCCGACGTCGAAACGTTGAACCATGGTCAATGTCCTTTCTTGCGGGGCGCGGGTGCCGCCGTGCCGGCGGGTGCACCGAACCTGTTTTCCTTGCCGGCCAGCAGCTTGCGGATGTTGCCTTCGTGCCGCCACACCAGCAGCAGGCTCATCAGGGTCAGCGCCAGCAGCGCCGGCGAGACGCCCCAGATGAGGGCCTGGTAGAACGGGGCGAACACGGCGGCCACGATGGAACCCAGAGACACGTAGCGCGAGAAGCCCACGATGATGGCGAAGCTGGCCAGCGTGGCCACGGCCAGCATCGGGTTCCAGGCCATCAGCACGCCGGCGGCAGTGGCCACGCCCTTGCCGCCCTTGAATCCGAAGAACACCGGCCAAAGGTGGCCCGCGAAGGCCGCCAGGCCCACCCAGGCCGCGACGTCGGGCGACAGGCCCACGCGCTCACCGAAGGCCAGGCACAGCACCACGGGCACGAAGCCCTTGAGCGCGTCGAACACCAGCGTGAGCACGGCCGCCTTGCGGTTGCCCGACCGCAGCACGTTGGTGGCGCCA
>JBILSW010000359.1:0-3936 GCA_044371895.1 Rubrivivax sp. | reverse complement strand
TGCGCCAGCCGCCGGCCGCCCTCGGCCATGCGGCCGCCCACCGCTGGCGACGGCAGGCGGTCGAGCCCCCCCACGGCAAAGCCGGGAACAGCCGGCGCGGGCGGCTGGGGCGACACGTGGACAGGGCGCATGCGGGCGGCACTGTACCGCCGCGACCGCGGTCGGCGGCCCCGGGGGGCGGTCGATACACTCGCCGCCGTCGAAACCGCCCCCGATCGGCGGTCCGTCCCGCCCCTGGAGCCCCCATTGATCCACCTTCCTCGCCGCGCCCCGCCGGCCCCGGCGCGATGAGGCCCTGCCGCCAGCGCATCGGCGTCTCGCTCGGCGACGTGCCCTCGCTCGAGGGCGGCGGCCTCAGCGAGTTCTGCCTGCAGGTGGGTTCCAGGCTGCGCAGGGCGCTGGGCGAGTCCGACGACGTCGGCCTCGTGTTCCATCTGAAGGAGCGGCTGGTGGGCTGTTTCGGCGACGGAGTCGACTACCTGCCCGTGAGCCGCTGGCAGCGCTTCCGCCACGTACGCGACGAGCCCTACGCGCTTTGGCACAGCCTGCACCAGCTGAACAAGACCCTGCCGCCGGACGGCGCCGGCACGCGGCTGGTGACTGTGCACGACCTGAACTACCGCTACGGCCCGCGAGTCTTGAGCCGCTGGCGCCACCAGGGCCGCACGCGGCGGCTGCTGGCGCGCAGCGATCGCCTGACCGCCATCAGCGCCTTCACGGCCCAGGAACTGCGACAGCACCTGGGCTGGCGCGGCGAGATCGACGTCATCCACAACGGCGCGCGCAGCTTCGTCGGGCTGCCGCAGCGCCCGATCGAGGGCTGGAGCATGCAGCCGCAACGGCCCTTCCTGTTCCACCTCAGCCGCATGGCCCCCGTGAAGAACCCCCAGGCGCTGCTCGGTCTGGCCGCCGCCTGGCCCGAGATGACGCTGCTGATGGCCGGCCCCGACAACGCCGACGCCCGCGCGCTGCGTGCGGGCTGCCAACTGGCCAACGTGCAGTTCCACCTCGGCATCGACGAGGCGCAGAAGGCCTGGGCCTACGCGCAGTGCGCGGGCTTCGTGTTTCCGTCCTGGGCCGAGGGCTTCGGGCTGCCGCCGATCGAGGCCATGCACTTCGGCAAGCCGGTGTTCCTGTCGCGCCTGACCAGCCTGCCCGAGGTGGGCGGCGACTGCGCCGACTACTTCGACGGCTTCGAGCCCGCGGCCATGCGCGCCGTGGTCGAGCGTGGCCTGGCCCGCCACGCCGCCGAGCCCGACCGGGCCGACGCCGTTCGCGCGCACGCCGCGCGCTTCGACTGGGACCGCGCCGGCGCCGCCTACGCGGCGCTGTACCGCCGGCTGCTGGGCCTGGCGCCGGCTTCGCCCAAGGGATCCCTGGCGTGAGCGGCCTCGTCGTGCTGCGCCACCCGCGCCTGCCCGGCACAGGCGGCTGCGCGCTGACCATCGGCAACTTCGACGGCGTGCACCGCGGCCACCAGGCCATGCTGGCGCTGCTGGTGAACGAGGCGCGCCACCGCGGCGTGCCGAGTTGCGTGCTGACCTTCGAGCCGCACCCGCGCGACTTCTTCGCCGCCCGCGCAGGCAGGCCCGAGTTGGCGCCGACGCGCATCGCCACGCTGCGCGACAAGCTCGCCGAGCTCGAGCGCTGCGGCATCGACCGCGTGGTGGTGGCGCGCTTCGACGAGCGGCTCGCTTCGATGCCCGCCGAGGCCTTCATCTCCGACGTGCTGCAGCAGGGCCTGCGCGCGCGCTACGTGCTCGTGGGCGACGACTTCAGCTTCGGCGCGCGCCGCCAGGGCAACTACGCGATGCTCGACGCCGCCGGCGCCGAACGCGGATCCGGCGGCTTCGACGTGGCACGCATGATGAGCTACGAGGTGCACGGCCTGCGCGTCAGCAGCTCGGCAGTGCGCGACGCGCTGGCGCGCGGTGACATGGCGCGCGCCGAGGCGCTGCTGGGCCGGCCCTACGCCATCAGCGGGCGCGTCCAGCACGGCCGCAAGCTGGGCCGCGACCTGGGCTTCCGCACCCTGAACCTGCGCTTCGGCCACGCTCGGCCGGCCGCGATGGGCATCTTCGTCGTGCGCGTGCACGGGCTGGCCGGCCAGCCGCTGCGCGGCGTGGCCAGCCTGGGCGTGCGGCCTACCGTGGAAGACGCCGGGCGCGTGCTGCTCGAGGTGCACTGTCTGGACTGGCCCGCGTCGCTGGGCGCCGAGGGCGGCTATGGCCGCCGCGTGCGCGTGGACCTGCTGCAGAAGCTGCACGACGAGCTCAAGTACGACTCGCTGGAGGCGCTGCGCGAAGGTATCGCGCGCGACACCGCGGCGGCGCGGGCCTGGTTCGACGGCGCTGCGGCGTAAAGCGGCTCGGGCAGAGAGCGCCAGCCCTCGCGACGCTCAAAACCGCCAGGCCAGGCCCGCGTTGAGCCCCCAGCCGGTGCGCGAACTCGTCAGCGGGCTGCGCGCGGCGTCGCCCAGCAGGCGGCTCGTGCCGATGCCGCCGATGAGCAGCCAGTCGCGCGACAACTCGGAGCGAAAGCCCACGCTGGCCGACACGTCGCGAAGGCCGGCGGCGGGCTCGAACACCGGCCGGCCGGTGCGCGCCGACTGCTCCGCCGTGACGCCGTACCAGGTCTGGAGGTAGCGGTCGCCCGCGTAGCTCAGGCCGACGGCGGTGCCCACGACGGTCCTGGGCAGGACACGCCACTCGCGGGACAGCGAGACATCGCCGAGGTAGCCGCCGCCACGACCGAACAGGTCGGTGCTCATGCCCAGGCCCAAGCGCCACGCGGGTGTCAGCGCGGTCGTCACCGAGAATCGCGCCCTTGCCGTTGGGGGGATGTTGCCAAGCCCGCGCAGCGGCTCGGCGCCGTTCTCGCGGCGCCCGTTGTCCCATCGAAGGCCGACGCTGGCCTTGACGCGCGAGCCCTGGAGCAGGTCGATGCCGAGGCCGCGCGATACGTCTTCCGCGCGCCGCGTCACGAAACCGCTGGCGTTGGTGATCGACAAGCGGCCGCGGCGCAGGAAGAATCCGGGATTGACCTCGGTCACCGCGCCATCGGAGCCGCTGAAGGCCGGCCGGTGCGACAGCAGCAGGCCGATCGCGCCCTCCCAGCCGGGCGCAGGTTCGGCGGGCGGCGCGTCGAGGCGGTCGTCCGTCGGGGCGGCGCAAGCCACGGAAGCGCACAGGGCCCACGCGGTGGCGCACCAGGGCCTCGCTAGAATCAGCGGCGTGAACGGCACGGATCAGTCCCCTCGATGCGCCGCCTCCGCCCTGCGGCGATGGCACGCGACGACGCGTCGCCAGTCGACGCGCGACCGAATTTGCGCCCTGCCGCTGAAGGCGGTCTGAAGCGCGGCCCGCCGCGCCTGCGGACCCCGCCCGACGCGGGCCGAGCCGGCCCGCTCCCCGCCGCCCCACCGGCCATCGTCGCGCCCGCCGGGTGCGAACCCGCCGCCAAGATCACGACCCCGCCATGAGCAGCGACACACCGCCCGTCGACCACCGCGCCACGCTGAACCTGCCCGACACGCCCTTCCCGATGCGCGGCGACCTCGCCCGCCGAGAACCCGGCTGGGTCAAGGGCTGGCAGGAGCAGGGCCTGTACCAGCGCCTTCGCGACGCCCGCCGCGGCGCGCCGCTGTTCGTGCTGCACGACGGCCCGCCCTACGCCAATGGCGCCATCCACATGGGCCACGCCGTCAACAAGGTGCTGAAGGACATGATCGTCAAGGCGCGGCAGCTTGCCGGCTTCGACGCCCAGTACGTGCCCGGCTGGGACTGCCACGGCCTGCCCATCGAGAACGCCATCGAAAAGAAGCACGGCCGCAGCCTCGGCCGCGACGAGATGCAGGCCAAGAGCCGCGCCTACGCCACCGAGCAGATCGCGCTGCAGATGGCCGACTTCCAGCGCCTGGGCGTGCTCGGCGACTGG
>JBILSW010000358.1:0-3940 GCA_044371895.1 Rubrivivax sp. | reverse complement strand
ACCCGGCCAGCGCGCAGATGGTGGGCATGACGGTGGTGCCGGTGAAGTGCGACGCCACCGGCAACGTCGACCTCGCCGACCTGACGGTCAAGTGCGAGAAGCACACCCATGATCTGGCCGCGGTGATGATCACCTACCCCAGCACCTATGGCGTGTTCGACCCGCAGGTGAAGGCGCTGTGCGCCACCGTGCACGCGCACGGCGGCCGCGTCTACGTGGACGGCGCCAACATGAACGCGCTGGTGGGCGTGGCCGCCCCGGGCGAGTTCGGCGGCGACGTGAGCCACCTGAACCTGCACAAGACCTTCTGCATCCCGCACGGCGGCGGCGGCCCCGGCGTGGGGCCGGTGTGCGTGGTGGAAGACCTAGTGCCCTTCCTGCCCGGCCACGCCACCGCCACGGGCATGGCCACGCCCGTGGGCGCGGTGAGCGCCGCCCCGCTGGGCAATGCGGCGGTGCTGCCGATCAGCTGGATGTACGTGCGCATGATGGGCGCCGAGGGCCTGACGCAGGCCACCGAGACCGCCATCCTGGCCGCCAACTACGTGGCGGCACGGCTGGCGGACCACTACGAGATCCACTTCAGCGGCGGTGTGCCGGGCCTGAAGGGCGGCGGCGTGGCCCACGAGTGCATCCTCGACCTGCGGCCGCTGCAGAAAACCTCCGGCGTGACGGCCGAGGACGTGGCCAAGCGCCTCGTCGACTACGGTTTCCACGCGCCGACGCTGAGCTTCCCCGTGGCCGGCACGCTGATGGTGGAGCCCACCGAGAGCGAGCCGCTGCCGGAACTCGACCGCTTCTGTGACGCGATGATCGCCATCCGCGCCGAGATCGCCCGGGTCGAGCGAGGCGAGTGGCCGCAGGACGACAACCCGCTGAAGCACGCGCCGCACACCGCCGCCAGCCTGATCGGCGGCGAGTGGACCCACCCCTACACGCGCGAACAGGCCGCCTACCCGGTGACCGGGCTTGAGCGCCGCAAGTACTGGCCGCCCGTGGGCCGCGTGGACAACGTGCACGGCGACCGCAACCTGTTCTGCAACTGCGTGCCGATGAGCGCCTACGGCGCCTAGCGATCAGGCCGCGAAGGGCGCCAGGTCCAGCGTCGGGCGGCCCGTCAGCAGCCGCTCGGCCAGGGCCTCGCCGAGGGCCGCCGAGTGCTTGAAGCCGTGCCCCGAGCAGGCCGACACCGCCGTCAGACCGGGCCACGCGGCCGGGTTGTCGACGCGGAAGCGGCCATCGGCGGCCATCGTGTACAGGCACGCCGCGCGCCGCACCGCGCGGCCGCTCAGGCCTCGCAGGCGCGGCTGCACGAGGCGCTCGTGCAGCTCGGTGGTTTCGGCCTCCTCCACCTCGCGCTGCAGCGCATCGGGAGCGGTGTCGCGCTCGAGCTGCTCGGTGCCCACCTTGACGCCCGGCACGCCGTCGAGCATGGGCATGCCGTAGAAGGTGTCCTCGTAGCGGTGGCCGCGCGTCCAGACGAAGGTCGGGCAGGCGGCGGGCGCGAACGGCGCCGGGTCGTCCGGCGCCAGCCAGTGCAGCGTCTGGCGCAGCACGCGCAGCTCCCGCGCCCAGCCGATACCGGTATCGGCCAGCAGCCCGGGCAGCCAGGCGCCGGCCGTCAGCAGCACCTGCTGCGCCTGCAGCACGCCGTCCGCCGTGTGCACCGCCAGGCCGGCGGCGGTGCGCTCGATGCGCTCCACCGGCGCGTCGCCGCGCAGCGTGGCACCGGCGCGGCGCGCCAACTCGAGCTGCGCGCAGATGCAGCGCTCGGGGTGCACGACGCCGGCGCCGGGCTCGAAGACGGCGGTCTCGTCGTCGCCGGCGCGGAACTGCGGCCAGCGCCGGCGCACTTCGGCGGCCGACAGCACCTCGTGCGGCACGCCGTGCCGGCGCGCCACGGCCCCGGTGCGCGCCACGAAGGCGTCGTCGGAGCCGTCCGGGCCGATGTAGAGCACGCCGGTGCGCGTCATCAGCGGCCCGTCGAGCTCGCCGGCCAGCGCTGCCTGCACCTCGCGCCAGATGGCGTGCGAGCGCCGCGCCAGCGGAACGTAGGCGTCGCCCTCGCCCACCGCCTCGCGCGTGATGCGCGTCAGGCCGTGGCTGGAGCCGCGTTCGTGCGGCGGCGAGAAGCGATCCAGCCCCAGCACGCGCGCGCCGCGACGCGCCAGCTGCCAGGCGGCCGCGCTGCCCACCGCCCCCAGGCCCACCACGATGACATCGGCTTGCATGCCGCTAGTGTGCACCCGCGGCGGCCGCGGTTAGCATGCCGCCGTCCCCGCCAGAACCGTTCGATCGCCATGCCCACCGTCCAGCGTTGCCTCCAGTCCAAGCCCGGGAACCTCGTCGCCGTGAAGTCCGACGACTTCGTCGTCGACGCCCTGCAGAAGATGCGCGACCACCGCGTGCGCGCCGTGCTCGTGATCGACGGCGACGCGCTCACCGGCATCGTCACCCAGGGCGACTGCGCCATCAAGGTGCTGCTGCCCGGCAAGGACGCCAAGACCACCCGTGTGAGCCAGGCCATGACCGCCAACCCGATGACGGTCAAGCCCTCCGACCCGCTGGAGGCCTGCATGGGCCTGATGGCCAACCGCGGCTTCCGCCACCTGCCGGTGCTGGAGGGCTCGCGCGTGATCGGCGTCATCTCCATTGGCGACGTGGTCAAGGACCAGGTCCGCCGCATGGGCGAGCAGATCGGCTTCCTCGAGACCTACATCCGCGGCCACGGCGCCTGATCGCCCCGCGCGCAGCGCCTATGGCCGTCAGCGTCTTCGACCTGTTCAAGATCGGCATCGGGCCGAGCAGCAGCCACACCGTCGGCCCGATGCGCGCGGCGCGCTTGTTCGCGCGCCACCTGCAGCAGTCGGGGCTGCTGCCGGCGACGGCGCGGGTTCGGGCGCAGCTCTACGGCAGCCTGGGCCTCACCGGCAAGGGCCACGGCAGCGACAAGGCCGTGCTGCTGGGCCTGGAGGGCCACGAGCCCGACGCGGTGGACGTCGACGCCGTGCCGGCGCTGCTGCAGGCCATCCGCTCGCAGGGCCGGCTGAACCTGGCCGGCGGGCACGCGGTGCCCTTCGCCGAAAAGGACGACCTGCGCTTCCACCGCCGCGAGACGCTGCCCTTCCACGCCAACGGGATGCGCTTCGAGGCCTTCGGTGCCGCCGGCGAGCTGCTGGCGGGCAAGGCGTACTACTCGGTGGGGGGCGGCTTCGTCGTCAGCGAGGAGGTGGCGGCCGACGGCGCGCGCCAGAAGGTGATCGCGCCCGACGCCACCGTGCTGCCGCTGCCCTTCCGCAGCGGCGCCGAGCTGCTGGCGCGCTGCGCCGGGCAGGGCTGCGCCATCGCCGGGGTGATGCGCGCCAACGAGCGCCACTGGCGCAGCGACGCCGAGATCGACGCCGGCCTGGACCGCATCTGGGACGTCATGCAGGCCTGCGTGCAGCGCGGCCTTGCCGCCGAGGGCGTGCTGCCCGGGGGCTTCCAGGTGCGGCGGCGCGCCGCAAAGCTGCACCGTGACCTCACCGCGCACCCCGAGGCCGCGCTCACCGACCCGCTGCAGGTGCTTGACTGGGTGAACCTGTACGCACTCGCCGTCAACGAGGAAAACGCCGCCGGCGGCCGCGTGGTCACCGCGCCCACCAACGGCGCTGCCGGCATCGTGCCGGCGGTGCTGCACTACTTCACGCGCTTCGTGCCCGGCGCCAAGTCGGCCGGCGTGCGCGACTTCCTGCTCACCGCCGCGGCCATCGGCATCCTCTACAAGGAGAACGCCAGCATCAGCGGCGCCGAGGTCGGCTGCCAGGGCGAGGTGGGCGTGGCCTGCAGCATGGCTGCCGGCGCGCTGTGCGCGGTGCTCGGCGGCACGCCCGAGCAGGTGGAGAACGCGGCCGAGATCGGGATGGAGCACCACCTCGGCCTCACGTGTGATCCCGTCGGC
>JBILSW010000357.1:0-3949 GCA_044371895.1 Rubrivivax sp. | reverse complement strand
TCAGCGACGTTGCGGCGCAGCGCGCGGTAGTGCGAGGCCTGGTGGTACGAGCGGTCGGAGATGGTGTGCGGCATCAGCAGCGGGATGGCGTCGTGGTAGCGCACCACCAGCGCGGTACCGGCCGTCACGCGGCCCGGGTACGGGGTCTCGGCCACCATCACGTCGTAGCCCCGGGTATCGAGCCGGGGATACACGGCATGGCCGAAACGAGCCGTCAGCAGGCCGACTTGGTGCAGTGCCGACCACGGCAGCCGCGAAACGCGAAAGCCCGCGGACGTGACGGCCTCGAAATCGGCCGGCGGGAGCGTCTTGGCGAACATCGCCCGCCAGACGAAGTCGCGGAAGCGCTCTGGCTCGAAGCGACCCAGCGGCGTCGGCAGGCCCAGCAGCGTGCGCAGCAGCATCTGCAGTGGCTTGACGGTCAGCTGCAGCGCCCAGCCCAGGCGCTCCAGACGCGAGGGTTTGCTGCTCTGCTGCAGCGACACTACGACGCGCGACAAGCGGTTGACGCGCCGATCCTCGCTCCAGCCGTCGGCCTGCGGAGGCAGTCCCGCTGCGATGACGCGGTTGCTGCTCTGCATCAGACCGTCCACCGCCACGCCGTCGAGCAGGTTCAGGCCGCGGAACAGCAATCGGGTCTCCTGCGGAATGCCAGCGTGCCCGCTCAGAGCCGGCCTGAGTTCCAACAGAACGCGCATCAGTCGAATCTCACGCCCGGCAGCGGCACTGGCCGGGAGTCGTAGAACCGATAGGCGGCATCGATGGAACCGAACTCCAGCAACCGTCCTTGGTGCAACACCGCCACCCGGGTGCAGTAACTGCGGATGATGTAGGGGTCGTGCGAGACGAGGATGAACGAGCGATCGCGCCGCTTCTCGAACAGTTCAACGTGGCAGCGATCACCGAAGCGCGAATCTCCGACCGCCATGCCCTCGTCGATGAGGAAGCAGTCGAACTCGATCGCCATCGACAGGGCGAAGGCCAGCCGCATCATCATGCCCGTCGAGTACGACAGCACCGGCTCGCGCAGGTACGTGCCAAGCTCGGTGAAGTCCTCGACGAAGGGCAGCAGGGGCCTCCAGTCGACACCGTAGACGCGGCAGATGAACTTCAGGTTGTCCAGGCCGGTGAGGTGTTGCTGGAAGGCGCCCGTGAAGGCGAGCGGCCAGCTCACGCTCATGCGGCGGCGGATGCGGCCGGCACTCGGGTACTCGGCCCCGCTCAGCAGGCGGATCAGCGTGCTCTTGCCCGCGCCGTTGCGCCCCAGGATGCCGAGGTGCCCGCCGCGCTCGAGGTGAAAGCTCACGCCATCGAGCACCATGCGGCGCCCATGCCGCGTGTCGTAGCACTTCGTGACCTGCTCGAGACGGACGTACCGACGGCGTGGATGCATGGGTCCCTCAGGTGTGCGACTTGACCCGGCGACCGGCCAGGCGCAGCACCAACAGGCCCGCCAGCGACAAGAGCAGGTTCGCGCCGACGAAGTAGCCGATGTCGAAATGGGTCTGCACCACGTGCCCGTAGAAGCCGTGGCGCACCATCTCGACACCGTGGACCATCGGCAGCCACAGCACGAACTGCTGTGCCGCGGCGGGCAGCCAGTCCACCATGAACGCCGCGCCCGACAGCGGGAACATCAGGTAGGAGACCGGGTGCCAGACCCGGTCCACCACCTCGCTGAACGAGGCCGCTGCGCCAATGAGCGTGGCCAGCGCAGCGCCGAACCATGCCAGCAGCATCCACCCCGCCACGGCCACCAGTGGGTCCTGCGGGGCCGGCATCACGCCCGCCATCATCATGACCGCCGTGAGCAGCATGAAGGAAGCGGTCGCGCCCCCGATCTCGAGCAGGATGCGCGTGGCGAACACGTCCATCACCCGCACGTTGCGGTGGAACAGCAGGCTGAAGTTCTGGTTGATCGCCGCGTTGCAGCGCGAGACCGTGTTGCGCCACAGCAGCACCGACGAATAGCCCGTGATGGCGAAGGCCACGATCGGCATGGATGAGCCATGCGCCATGCCGGCGGCCGCCCAGAGCACCGCCACGCCGATGGTGAAGCCAAGGGGTTCAAGCACAAGCCACAGCACGCCCAGGTTGTGCCGCCCGTAACGCGTGATGACCTCGCGCATCAGCAGCGCCCCGATCACCCGGCGCTGGATGGCCCACGAGGCACGCAGACTCACTCGACGTGCTCCCGCACGCCCGCCACGACGAGGCTGACCACGCCCCAGAGCATCAGTCCGACCAGGAGCACCGTGACGACGGCCCGCAAGCGGCGAGGCTCCACGGCGCGATCCGGCAGGTTTGGCTGGACGAGCCGCTCCAGGTACAGCTGCTTGCGAGCCGCCTCGCTGCGGGCGCTGTCCAGCGCCGCCAGCGCCGTGCCGAGCTGGCGGTCGGCAAAGGTCTTCTCCAGCGCCAGGCGGTCGAACTCGGGCGAAAGGGTGGTCAAGCCGCCTTCGCGCCCGGTGACCCGGCTGGTTTCGTCGGCCACGGCGGCGCGCAGCTGCCTCACCCTCGTGGCCAGCGTGGCCACCTGCGGGTTGTCGGGCGACACCTCCATCACCTGGACGAGTTGCCCCTCGGCCGCCAGCAACTCCTCGCGCAGGCGTGCCACCGCCTGCAGCTGCAACGTGCCCTGGCGCTCCGGGTCGAACACACCGCGCTCGGCGCGGTACTTCGACAGCGCCAGCGCGGCGGCCTCGGCCCGCTTCTCCGCAAGCTGCACCTCGAGCGCGGCCACGTCGATCAGGTCCTTGCGGCTGCGCAGGTTCATCTGGTTGACCAGACGCTCTCCCATCTCGAGCAGGGCCTGGTTGATGTTGGCCGCATCGGCCGCGCTGAAGGCCGACACCTTCAACACCGAGATCGACGACACGCTGTCGTAGCTGATCTGCACCTGACGCTGGTAGTACCGGTGAAGGGCTTCGAAGCTGTCGTCCCACCACTCCATGCCGGGGAAGCGGCTGAGCGCATCGATGTCCGTCCGGCTGTAGGCAGCGCGCACCTTAAGCCTGTTCTCCAGCTCGCGCAGCGCGTCACGGCTGCGCACGAAGTCATGCACCGAAAAGGTGTCGTCCTGCGCCCTCGAGAACGCCATGCCCTGCAGCAGGGCACCCAGGCCGGTCTGGGCGGGGCGCTGCGGGCTGCGCACCACGAACCGGGACTCCGAGACGTACACATCCGAGGCGATCAGCCCGAAGTAGGCAGAAGCCAGCAACGTGGGCAGAAGCACGGTGACGATGAAGACACCGACAGGAAAGAGAAGCCGGCGCCGTCGGCGCGGCCTTGGCGCCACGGCGGTGACGAGTTGAAGGGGTTCGGTGTCCACGTTCGGCTTCCCGGCGGGAGCAGCAGGGCCTCAGCACCGCCCTGGCGGTTGGCGGTACAGGGGCAACACACGCTGGATCATGCGCGCAGCGCCGAATTCTTCCTCTTGGCGACGCCGAGCGCCGCGAGCGAGCTCGTGGCGAAGCTCATCGTCTGCCAGCAAGCGGCACAGAGCCGCTGCCAGCGCCCGCGAATCGCCCACCGGCACATTCAGCCCCGTGCAGCCGCTCTGGTTGACCCAGGGCACACCCGAGCCGGCGATGTCGCTGGCCACCACGGGCCGGCCTACCGCCATGGCCTCGACCATGGCCACGCAGTAGGCCTCAGCACGCTGGGTCGAGGGCATGCAGAACACGTCGCAGGCTTCAAAGTAGCTCGCCAGATCATCGTCGGGAACGTGGCCGGGGAAGTGCACGCGATCGTCGAGCCCGGCCTGGCTCGCCTGCCGGCGCAGGGCCTCGAGTCGCTCGCCCTGCCCTCCGATGATCACGCAGCAGTCGTCCGGGAGCCAACGCGCCGCCTCGACCAGCACCTCGAAACCCTTGTAGTACGTCATGCGGCCCAGCGCAAAGACGAGGTGCCGCCAGCGACCGCGAAGTTGCTCCACACGCGCGGCTTG
>JBILSW010000356.1:0-3980 GCA_044371895.1 Rubrivivax sp. | reverse complement strand
GCCGGGTGCATATCGGCGCTTGGCCCGGTGGCGGCAGACGCAACACTGTCGGCCTGAACCACGAGGTCTGCACCACCATGCCCGCTGCCGTCATGCCCGCCCTGCCTACCGCCACCGAGCAGGAGTTCACGCTGACGCCTGCCGACTTCGAGCGTGTGCGCCAGCTCATTTACCAGCGCGCCGGCATCAGCCTGCACGCCGGCAAGCAGGCCATGGTGTACAGCCGCCTGTCGCGCCGCCTGCGCGAGACGCGCCACGGCTCCTTCGCCAGCTACCTGGACCGGCTCGAGCGCGGCGGTAGCGAGTCGGAGTGGCAGGAGTTCGTGAACTGCCTGACGACCAACCTGACAGCCTTCTTCCGAGAAGAACACCACTTCCACGCCCTGGTGGACGACCTGCGTGCCCTTGCCGGCCGCAGCGGCGGCCGGCCGCTGCGGCTGTGGTGCAACGCCGCGAGCACTGGCGAGGAGCCGTATTCGCTGGCGATGACGGTGGTGGAGACGCTGGGCGTCTCGGCCCCCGCGCAGCTGCTGTGCACGGACATCGACACCAAGGTGCTGGCCAAGGCTCAGCGGGGCGTGTACCCGGCCGACGCGCGCGGCCTCGACCCCGAGCGGCTGAAACGCCACTTCCTGCGCGGCACCGGCAGCAACGCCGGCAGCATCCGCGCCAAACCCGAGCTGGCGCGGCTCGTCGAGTTCCGCCCCTTCAACCTGATGAGCACCAGCTGGTCCACGCTGGGCGAGCCCTTCGACGTGGTGTTCTGCCGCAACGTGATGATCTACTTCGACGCGCCCACCCAGCGCCTGGTGCTTGAGCGAATCCACGGCGTCACGCGGCCCGGGGCGCTGCTGTACGTGGGCCACTCCGAGAACTTCAACGATTCGCGGGACATCTTCCGCCTTCGCGGCAAGACGATCTACGAGCGCGTCTAGCGCCGCGGGCCCGCCGGCTCAAGCGACCGGCAGACCGAGCCGATACGACATCCGGAGCCCTCATGCCCGCCGCCCCACACACCGCCATGGCCGCCCCGGCTGTACCCCCGCCGCGCCCGGCCGCCTCGAGCCGCCTGGAGCGCCTACGGGCACGGCCGCGCCGGCCCGGCGAGGCCAGCTTCTTCTTCTGGGATGCGCACTTCGGCAACGACGCCGTCAAGGTGCTTCCCGGCGAGTTCTTCGTCCACGACGAGGACATCCTCGTCATGACAACGCTGGGCTCGTGCATCGCCGCCTGCCTATGGGACCGCGAGAAGCGCGTCGGCGGCATGAACCACTTCCTGCTGCCGGCCGCCGCCCCCGGCACCGGCGGTGGCGCCGACGGCGGCCGCTACGGCAGCTACGCCATGGACCTGCTGATCGGCGAACTCGTCAAGCGCGGCGCCACGCGCGCCACGATGGAGGCCAAGGTCTTTGGCGGCGGTGCGGTCGTCAGCGGCATGAACACCATCAACGTCGGCGAGCGCAACACCGCCTTCGTGCTGGACTACCTGCGCACCGAGCGCATCACCGTGGTCAGCAAGGACGTGCTGGACATCTACCCGCGCAAAGTGTGCTTCCTGCCGGCCTGCGGCAAGGCCATGGTCAAGCGCCTGGCCAGCGCCAACACCGAGGCGCTGGCCGCTCTGGAACTGGCCGCCGTGCAGCGCGCCGCACCGGCGGCCGGTGCCGGCGCCGGCGGCAGCGTCGACCTCTTCTGAACCCGCCCGGACGACCGACAATGCCCGGCCCCAAGATCCGCGTCGTCGTCGTCGACGACTCCGCGCTGGTGCGCGGCCTGCTCACGGAGATCATCGACCGCCAGCCCGACATGTGCTGCGTCGGCGCCGCCGCCGACCCCCTGCTGGCGCGCGAAATGATCCGCACCCACAGCCCCGACGTCATCACGCTCGACGTGGAGATGCCGCGCATGGACGGGCTCGACTTCCTGTCGCGCCTGATGCGGCTGCGGCCGATGCCGGTGGTGATGGTGAGCACGCTCACCGAGCGCGGCGCCGACGTCACGCTGAAGGCGCTGGAACTGGGTGCGGTGGACTTCGTCGCCAAGCCCAAGATCGGCGTAGCCGACGGCCTGCGCCAGCTGGGAGCCGACATCACCGAGAAGATCCGTGCCGCCGCGCGTGCGCGCGTAGCGCGGCGGGCCGGGCCGCCGGCCGCCGCACCGGGCGCGCCGCCGCACGCGCCGCACGCGCCCGCGGCCTCGCTTGGCCGGCTGTCGACCGAGAAGCTCATCTTCATCGGCGCCTCCACCGGTGGCACCGAGGCCACGCGCGAGCTGCTGGCCGGGCTTCCGGCCGACAGTCCGGCGGTCATGATCACGCAGCACATGCCGCCCGGCTTCACCAAGAGCTACGCAGCGAGGCTGGACAGCCTGTGCCGCATCCGCGTGGCCGAGGCCTGCGACGGCGAGCGCGTGCTGCCGGGCCACGCCTACGTGGCCCCCGGCGGGTTCCACCTGAGCGTGGAGCGCTCGGGCGCGAACTACGTGGTTCGCGTGGCCGACGGCGACCCCGTCAACCGCCACAAGCCCAGCGTGGAGGTGCTGTTCGACAGCGCCGCGCGCGTGGTCGGCCGCAACGCGCTGGGCGTGATGCTCACCGGGATGGGCGCCGACGGCGCGCGCGCGATGAAGACCATGCGCGACGCCGGCAGCTTCAACCTCGTGCAGGACGAGGCCAGCTGCGTGGTGTTCGGCATGCCGCGCGAGGCCATCGCGCACGGCGCGGCACACGAAGTGCTGGCGCTCAACCGCATCGCGCCACGGCTCCTGGAGTGGCTGCGCGCCAACGCCGGCGTGTCCACGCGGGTGTAGCGACGGGGGCGCGGCGGCCGCTCAGCGTGCCGGCGGCACGAACAGCGCGGTCAGGTCGGACAGGAAGTCGAAGCCGAGCGCCGTGGGCTGCAGCCACTCGTCGGCCGTGCCCTCGCCACGCGCCTGCAGCAGGCCGCGCTCGCGCGCGCGCTGCAGCGGCGCCATCACGGCCGACATCGGCAGGCCCGTGCGCTCGGCGAACAGCCGCAGCGGGAAGCCGTCCTTCAGGCGCAGCGCGTTCATCATGAACTCCAGCGGTAGCTCGGCGCGCGCCGGCTCGTGCTGGTTGCTCACGGCGCGGCCCTCCAGGGCGCGGGCCATGTAGGTGGCCGGCTCGCGCCAGCGCACCTGGCGCAGCACGCGCTCGGGGAAGCTCAGCTTGCCGTGCGCCCCGGCACCGATGCCGAGGTAGTCGCCGAAGCTCCAGTAGTTCAGGTTGTGCGCGCAGCGGTGGCCCTCGCGCGCGAAGGCGCTCACCTCGTAGCGCGTGAGTCCGGCGGCGGCGGTGCGCTCGCCGATCAGGTCGAGCATCTCGCTGGCCAGGTCGTCGTCGGGCAATTCGGGCGGCTGCACGGCGAACAGCGTGTTCGGCTCGATGGTGAGGTGGTAGATCGACAGGTGCGGCGGCGCGAAAGACAGCGCGGTGTCGAGTTCGGCAGCCAGCTGAGCCGGCGTCTGGCCCGGCAGCGCGTACATCAGGTCGAGGTTCCAGGTGTCGAAGGCCTCGGCAGCCTCGGCCACGGCGTCGCGGGCCTGCGCGGCATCGTGCACGCGGCCCAGCCGCGCGAGCGCGGCGTCGTTGAAGCTCTGCACGCCGACTGACAGCCGCGTGACCCCGGCGTCGCGGAAGGCGCGGAAGCGCTCGCGCTCGAAGGTGCCGGGGTTGGCCTCGAGCGTGACCTCGCAGCCGGGCTCCAGCGGCAGCCGCGCGCGCACGGCGCCCAGCAGCCGGTCGATGGCCGCCGGCTCGAACAGGCTGGGCGTGCCGCCGCCCAGGAACACGCTGACGACGCGGCGCCCCCACACCAGCGGCAGGCTGGCCTCGAGGTCGGCCACGAGGGCCTCGACGTAGCGGCCCTGCGTGGCCTCGTCGAGTGGCGCCGTGCCGTGGCTGTTGAAGTCGCAGTAAGGGCACTTCTTCAGGCACCAGGGCAGGTGCACGTACAGCGCCA
>JBILSW010000355.1:0-3989 GCA_044371895.1 Rubrivivax sp. | reverse complement strand
TCGGGCTCGATGCGGGTGTCGGCGTCTGCGCACACGTAAAGCTGGCCGCCGCGCGCGCGCACCTCCTGCATGTTGCTCTTGAGTTTCTCCAGCAGGTCGTCGGCCGGCGCCACCGTCACCACCGGCATCTCGGCGTCCACCAGCGCCAGCGGGCCGTGCTTCAACTCGCCGGCTGGGTAGGCCTCGGCGTGGATGTAGCTGATCTCCTTGAGTTTGAGCGCACCCTCCAGTGCGATCGGGTAGTGCCGCCCGCGCCCCAGGAACAGCGCGTGGTGCTTGGGCACGAAGGCCTCGGCCCAGGCCATCACCTGTGGCTCCAGCGCGAGCACCTTCTGCAGCGCCGCCGGCAGGTGGCGCAGGTTGGCCATGGCCGCGGCCTCGCCCGCCGCGGGCAGGCGACCGCGCTGCTTGGCCAGCACCAGCGTCAGCAGGAACAGCGCCACCAGCTGCGTAGTGAAGGCCTTGGTGCTGGCTACGCCGATCTCCACGCCCGCGCGGGTGATGAAGGCCAGCCGGCACTCGCGCACCATGGCGCTGGTGGCCACGTTGCAGATGGTCAGCGTGCGGGTCATGCCCAGGCCGCGCGCGTGCTTCAGCGCCGCCAGCGTGTCGGCCGTCTCGCCGCTCTGGCTGATGGTCACCACCAGCGTGGCCGGGTCGGGCACGCTCTGGCGGTAACGGTACTCGCTGGCGATCTCCACAGTGGTGGGAATGCCGGCGATCGCCTCGAGCCAGTCGCGCGCCGTGCTGCCCGAGTAGTAGCTGGTGCCGCAGGCCAGGATGAGCACGCGCTCCACGCCATCGAACACCGCCGCCGCATCGTCGCCGAACAGGCTGGGGTCCAGGCCGCCCACGCCGTCCAGCGTGTCGGCGATGGCCTTGGGCTGCTCGAAGATCTCCTTCTGCATGTAGTGCCGGTACGGGCCCAGCTCGGCGGCGCCGCTGTGCGCGTTCACCGTGCGCACCGGCCGCTCGATGGCGCCGTAGCGCTGGGTGGCGGCGTCCAGGCGGCTGATCCAGACCTTGCCCATCTGCAGGTCGACGACGTCGCCCTCCTCGAGGTAGACGATCTGGTTGGTGACGCCGGCCAGCGCCATCGCGTCGCTGGCCAGGAAGTTCTCGCCCTGCCCCACCCCCACCACCAGCGGGCTGCCCTCGCGCGCGCCCACCACGCGGTGCGGCTCGTCGCGGCAGAACACGGCAATGGCGTAGGCGCCCTTCAGTCGCGGCAGCGCGCGCTGCACGGCCTCGAGCAGGTCGCCGTCATACAGGTTATGCACCAAGTGCGCGATCACCTCGGTGTCGGTCTGGCTGGCGAAGGCGTACCTCTTGCCCTGGAGTTCGCGTCGCAGCTCGTCGTGGTTCTCGATGATGCCGTTATGCACCAGCGCCACCTTGCCGCTGGCGGCTTCCCTCGCTTCCTTGCCCGGCGTGGGTCCGGCGCTGAAGTGCGGGTGCGCGTTATGCACGGCCGGCGCGCCGTGCGTGGCCCAGCGCGTGTGCGCGATACCGGTGCCGGCGCTGATGCCATCGGCCGCCGCGCCGGCCTCAAGCTCGGCCACGCGGCTGGTGCTGCGCGCTCGCCGCAACTCGCCGCCCTGGTGCACGGCAACGCCGCAGCTGTCGTAGCCGCGGTACTCCAGCCGCTTCAGGCCCTCGATCAGGATCGGGACGATGTTGCGCGTGCTGACCGCGCCGACGATGCCGCACATGGCTGCCTCCAGGGGTTCGAGGGTCGACATCCTAGGTGGGCTTCTGTGATTGATGGTTTCATTCACGATCCAAGATTGATCGAGCATTTCAAGCGTGAGAAGATGGAAGGTATTCGTTCACTACAACGACATTCTTGCAACTTTCTGCCATACCCCTCGATGCCACCGACCGCCGCCTGCTCGAGCTGCTGCAGGCAGACGCCTCGCTCACCAACCAAGCCCTGGCCCAGGCGGCGCACACCAGTCCGGCCACGGCGCTGCGCCGCGTGCGGCGGCTCATGGACGCCGGCGTCATCGCCCGCCAGGTGGCGCTTCTGAACCCCGACCGCATCGGTCATGGCCTGACGGCCCTGGTGGAGATCACGCTCGACCGCCAGGGTGCCGAGCACCTCGACGCTTTCGAGCAGCGCATCGCGGCCGACGACGAGGTGCAGCAGCTCTGGCGCGTCTCGCCCGGGCCGGACTTCGTGCTGGTCGCTCACTGCACGGACATGCCGGGCTACCAGATGTTGGCCCAGCGCCTGTTCACGCAGGACGCCAACGTTCGCAACGTGAAGGCCTACTTCGCCATCAAGCGGGCCAAGTTCGAACCGCGTCTGAAGCTGCCGCCACCCGAGCGCTGATCACGGTCGGTCATGCAAGCCTGCATGGCTGGCATGCTGCCGCGGGTCTGGCCGGGCCGCCGGGGCAGGCCGACCATGACGGCTCGTTTCGTCACCATTCAGGCACTGCCATGAACGACCACATCTCCACCCCCGCGCGTGTTCCGCGCCGCGCCTTCATCCGGCTGGTCGGCGGCGGTGCCGTGCTGGCCGCCGGCCTGGGCACGGCCGGCTGCGCCAGCGGCATGCCCGAGGCCGCCGTGCAGCCCTGGCGCACGGCTACTGCCGAGACCGAGCCGCGCCGCTTCATGCTGGCGCACGCGCTGCTGGCACCCAACCCCCACAACCTCCAGTCCTGGATCGCCGACCTGCGCGAGCCGGGGCGCATCCATGTGTTGTGCGACGGCGAGCGGCTGTTGCCCGAGACGGATCCCTTCGGCCGCCAGATCCTCATCGGCTTCGGCGCGTTCATCGAATTGGCGGTCATCGCCGCGGCCGAGCGCGGGCATGCGGTGACGGTGACGCCGTTTCCGCAGGGTACGCCGACCGCGCGCAGCCTTAAGGGCGGCAACGTGGTGGCCACGCTGACGTTGGGCCCGGCCGGCTCGGCCCCGCGCGACCCGCTGTTCGCCGCCATCGCGCGGCGGCACACCGCGAAGACCGCCTACGCCGAGGGCCGCGCGCTGCCCGAGTCGCTGGCCGCGGCCTGGGTGGAGACGGCCCGCCGCCACGGCCTGCAGGCCGGCACGGTGACGGCGCCCGAGCCGCTGGCCGCACTGCGCCGCATCACGCGCGAGGCCTATGAGATCGAGGCCATCACGCCGGCCACCTACCTGGAGTCGGCGCGTCTGTTTCGCATCGGCCCCGACGCCATCGCCAGGCACCGCGACGGCATCAGCTTGTCGAGCCCGATGATCCGCGTGCTGTACGCCACGGGCCTGTTCGATCCAATGGAGGTGCCGCAGCGCGGCCAGAGCAGCCTGAAGCGCTTGATGGACTTTTGGGCGCAGTCCGAAACCGGCAGTGGCTTCGTATGGCTGGCCAGCACCGGCAATGCCCGCCCGCAGCAGCTCGAGGCAGGCCGCGCCTACGTGCGGCTGCAACTGCTCGCCACCGCGGCGGGGGTGGACATGCACCCACTGTCGCAAGCGCTGCAGGAGTTCGACGCCATGCGCGGGCCCTACGCCGCCGTACACCGCGCCCTGGGAGTGGACCCAGCCCAGGGCACCGTGCAGATGCTGGCGCGCGTGGGCTACTCCATCGCACCCGCCGGGCCCTCGCCGCGCCGCGAGCTGGCCACGATGCTGCGCACCTGAGCGCGTGCGACACTGACCCGGTGCCCGAGCAAGCACGTCAAGGAGACCCCGTTCGCGCGGCCGCGCCGGCCGGGCCGCAGCTGAACGACTGGAACCTGCTGCGCTCGTTCATCGCCGTCTACGAGGCGGGCACGCTCACCGAGGCCGCGCGCCGGCTGGCAACCACGCAGCCCAGCGTCGGCCGCCACGTGCGCGAGCTCGAGCGTGGGCTGGGCGAGGCGCTGTTCGTGCGCCAGCCCGGCCGGCTCAAGCCCACCGAGCGCGCGCATGCGCTGTACGGCGCCGTATTGGCCATGAAGGCGTCGGCGCGCGAGGCCGAGCGGCTTTTGGCCGGGGCCCGGCACACGCTGGCGGGCACG